>NZ_JAKGBH010000076.1:0-13710 GCF_021532515.1 Pseudoalteromonas sp. PAST1
CTCCACTTAGTAAACTAAGCTTCGCTGTTAGAACTCAATCTGTACGAGTGCCCACACAGATGATTGCTTTATATTGTTAAAGAACGTTGCGACGTTGTCGCTAGGGATGCGTATAATACATCCTTAAATTTTCGAGTCAACACTTAATTTTAAACTTTCTTTTTAGACCGTTTTAAGCCGAAGTTTTACTTAACTCTCTGTCACGTTGTTCAGCGCTTTTCATTGCTGCCCGCCGTGTCAGTGGATGCGCATTATAGGGATACGAAGAATTAACGCAAGCACTTTTTGAAGGTTTTTTTGAATATTTTCAAATTAATCACATACCCACCAAATGCAAACAAGTTACCCACAAACCCCTGTGGATAACTGATGTTTTTTAGCAGAATAACTAAACTCTCCTCGCTTGATATGGTAACTTGCGCCGCAGATTTTCAACTCGCTCACAAGGCAAGAAAAATGACAGACATTATAAATAGTATAAGTGGTCTCCTTTGGGGTCACATTCTGGTTTACCTTTTAATAGCTGCGGGGCTATTTTTCACTCTTCGACTCGGTTTTATTCAATTCACTCAATTCCCACATATGATCAAAGTAATGTTTCAGAGCCGCCAAGGTTCTGGCGATGGCATTTCTTCATTCCAAGCTTTTTGTACTTCTTTAGCTGCGCGAGTTGGTACGGGTAATATGGCAGGTGTTGCCGTTGCACTTTATTTAGGCGGAGCCGGTGCAATTTTCTGGATGTGGCTTATTGCATTAATAGGTATGGCGACAAGTTTTGCCGAGAGTACCCTTGCTCAGGCATATAAAACGGTCGATGAAGATGGCAACTTTCGTGGTGGCCCTGCTTATTATATGGAATATGGTTTGGGCAAACGCTGGATGGGTGTGATCTTTTCTCTTTGCCTTATTCTTGCTTTTGGCTTGGTATTTAATGCTGTTCAATCAAACTCTATTGCTGCTGCATTTAATGTTGCATTTGGTATTCCAAACTATGTTGTAGGCATCGGCTTAGTGTTAGGGTCAGGTATTATCATTTTTGGTGGCTTAAAAACTATTTCACGTTTTGCAGAAATGGTTGTACCATTTATGGCGCTGGCTTATTTGTTAGTTGCACTTTATGTATGTGCCATAAACTACGATTTATTACCTAATGTATTTATGCATGTCATTAATAGTGCCTTTGGTATCGAGCAAGCGGGTGCGGGTGCAATAGGTTATGGTGTAATGCAGGCCATGATCCAGGGTATTAAGCGTGGCTTATTCTCTAATGAAGCTGGTATGGGTAGCGCTGCAAATGCTGCTGCAACGGCAACACCTAACCCACCACACCCAGCCTCACAAGGTTATGTACAAATGCTCGGCGTATTTGTAGATACAATTATTATATGTACTGCAACTGCAGCCCTTATTTTATTATCACAACAGCTTATACCTGATTCAGGTGTGACTGGCATTGCGTTAACACAAGCTGCCCTTGAAGAACATGTTGGTAGCTGGGGTGCCACCTTTGTTGCAATTGCAATTTTGTTTTTTGCATTTACCTCGATTGTTGCTAATTATTCTTATGCCGAAACCAATTTATTGTTCTTAGAGCATAACCATGCATCGGGTATGTTGATCTTCCGATTACTGGTACTTGGTATGGTGATGTTTGGTGCGCTTGGAGAATTACCATTAGTTTGGACCCTTGCCGATGTCTCTATGGGTCTAATGGCTATCGTTAACGTCATCGCTTTGTTTATGTTATCGGGCGTCGTTATTTGGCTCGCGAAGGATTACAACACCCAACGTAAGGCAGGTAAATTACCTACTTTTGATCCTTCGCAAAACAAAAAGCTAGATCAAACCATTCCTAAAGGCGCATGGCGTAAATAATCTAGTTAAGTAAATTCTTATTTAGGGAGCGTTTGTGCTCCCTTTTTTGTATTTGTTAACTTTTCGAAAACAGACAATATGAATGTAATTTGTTGCTCGTTAAGCTTTGACTCAAGCTCAGTAACAAGCTGATCTTTAATTTGCGCTTTTAATGCTTGTTTTTGCTCTGCGGTTAGTAATGGCTGCGATTGTTGCTGATAAGATTGCACAGCATTAAGTATATCCATCACCACGTCATTATCAAAATCGGTTAGCGCCGCTTTCGCATTACTAATTGCCTGCTCTGATTTATCGAAGACCGTCGATACTTTATCAACAAGCACGCTCACCTCATGAATTTTCAGAACGTCGTTAATGTTCGACAAAATAATCGTAACAGGAATAAGAACTAACGATATCGCTATACAAAGCCCAAACACTGCGCCTACCCAGAACTGATTTAAGCCACGTTTAAATTGCTCCATTATCTTTCCTTGATCCTATTTAGTGAATTCAGTAGTGCTGAAAACTTGAAAACGCATTTGCTTATTTAAAAAGACTAAGGAAACTATAGAGCTATTTTGGCAATAAAAAAATAGTTAGATGAGGTTATAAAAAGAAATATAAATGAAATAAAGAAGAGGTATTTTATGTAAATGGTGCCCGGGGCCGGACTTGAACCGGCACGCTGTTACCAGCGAGGGATTTTAAATCCCTTGTGTCTACCAATTCCACCACCCGGGCATCGGGTCGCTCGAAAGAGCATGTGGAGTATTATATGGAGGCGGAACCCGGAGTCGAACCGAGGTAGACGGATTTGCAATCCGCTGCATGGCCACTCTGCCATTCCGCCTTATCGCTTCCAAATAATTGGAGCGGCACACGAGGCTCGAACTCGTGACCTCAACCTTGGCAAGGTTGCGCTCTACCAACTGAGCTAGTGCCGCAAATTTGTTTCTGTCAGTATTTTGTCCGTTGGTGCACAACTTTGAGGTTGCGATGATAACGTTCTGGCAACTGAACTAGTGCCGCAAATTTTTCTTTATCAAAATGGTGCCCGGGGCCGGACTTGAACCGGCACGCTGTTACCAGCGAGGGATTTTAAATCCCTTGTGTCTACCAATTCCACCACCCGGGCATCGGGTTTGCTATTTAAAGCAAGTGGATAAAGCTAATATGGAGCGGCACACGAGGCTCGAACTCGTGACCTCAACCTTGGCAAGGTTGCGCTCTACCAACTGAGCTAGTGCCGCATCATATTAACTCTAATATTATTTTTATAACTACATTTGGTACTGTAGTTAACCACAAATGGTGCCCGGGGCCGGACTTGAACCGGCACGCTGTTACCAGCGAGGGATTTTAAATCCCTTGTGTCTACCAATTCCACCACCCGGGCATCGGGTTGCTCATAGAGCGCGTGGAGTGTTGAATGGAGGCGGAACCCGGAGTCGAACCGAGGTAGACGGATTTGCAATCCGCTGCATGGCCACTCTGCCATTCCGCCAAATTAGATAATTGGAGCGGCACACGAGGCTCGAACTCGTGACCTCAACCTTGGCAAGGTTGCGCTCTACCAACTGAGCTAGTGCCGCTTTCTTTATCTTGGGGGCTATGCCCTCTCAACACGGACGCATTCTACAGAGATTATTAAACGCGTCAATATAAAAAATGCTAGTTTTGAACTGTTTGCTTATTTTTTATCTAAAACGGTGTGTAATTAAACGTTTAGGATCAATTTTTGGTCAATTCTGACCATGCTGCCATTAAATACTGCAACATAGAACTAAGCGTTAACAATGTTGCGACGTACAAAAGGCCATAACTTAAGTAGATCATCCATGTATCAAACTGCCAGATCAAACCAATAATGGCTAGCATTTGTGCCGCAGTTTTAAACTTACCCATGTTTGATACAGCTACGTTGTCACGTTTACCCTGCTCTGCCATCCATTCGCGTAAGGCAGAGATAACAATTTCACGGCTAATAATCACTAATGCCGGAATAGTCATATACAAACTTTGATAGTGGCTTGATAAAGCAACCAGTGCTGCACACACCATTACTTTGTCAGCAACCGGATCTAAGAACGCACCAAAAGGCGTTGACTGATTTAAACGACGCGCTAGATAGCCATCAAGGATATCTGTGATTGACGCAAGCCAGAAAACAAACGCAGCTGCAAAAAATGCCCATGAGAAAGGCAAATAAAATATCACCAAAAAAATGGGGATAAGAAAAAGTCTAAAGGTTGTGAGTGTGTTTGGAATATTCCACATAACTACTTGGAGATGTCTTTTTTTACTATATTCGCACGAAGGCTAAGCCTTGTCATGCAAATGATTAAATATCTTTTCAGCCATTTCAGGGCTGATCCCAGGAACTTGTTTTAATTGGTCTATATTAGCAGCTTTTACCCCTTGCATGCCCCCTAAATATTTTAATAATGCTTGTCGGCGTTTTTGTCCTACGCCGGTAATTTCTTCTAACAATGATTGTGTGCGTTGTTTTTGTCGTTTATTACGATGCCCTGCAATAGCAAAACGGTGCGACTCATCACGAATATGCTGAATTAAATGCAGCGCTGGCGCATCTGAATCAAGTGGTATTGTTTTACGTCCGCCATCAATTAATAGCGTTTCTAAACCTGGTTTTCGACTAGTACCTTTTGCAACACCTACCAACAATGGCATTTTATTATGCGGCCAGTTTTCAAAATATTGCTCAGCACGAGATAATTGACCTTTACCACCATCGATAAAGATGACATCTGGAATTTTTTCTTCATCGACAACTTTGTTGTAGCGTTTATTAAGTGCAAATTCCATCGCAGCATAATCATCACCACCTGTGATGCCAGTAACATTAAATCGGCGATATTCTTTATTATTTGGCCCTTGCGAATCAAACACCACACAACTTGCTACCGTGTTTTCACCCATTGTATGGCTGATATCAAAACATTCCATGCGATTAATATCATCTAGACGTAATGTTTCTTTTAATTGTGCGTAACGTTTATTAATGGAGTCTTGGGTACTTTGCTTAACACTAATGCTATTAAGGGCATTTTTATTAGCAAGCTTTAAATACTGTGCCCGCTCACCGCGATTAGCAACTTTTAAACTCACTTTACGTTCAGAGATAGCCGTAAGCGCTTCACTTAATGGCTCACTTTCTTCAATACTGAACGGTAAGATAATTTCTTTGGCAATACGCCCCGTTGCACCGGGTGCTAAATAATATTGACCTAAAAACGAGGTTAGAATTTCTTCTTCACCGGAGTCTTTTGGTACTTTAGGGAAATAAGTTTTACTGCCTAGCACTTTGTGGTCGCGGATCATTAATAAGTGAACCGCATTTAAACCATTTAAATGCGCAAAACCCACTACATCCATTTCGGCATGATTACCTGAAATAGATTGTTGCTCCTGCATTTTTCGAAGCAACATGATTTGGTCACGGACTTTGGCCGCAAGCTCAAATTTAAGTTCTTTACTTGCTTGCTCCATCTTTGTGACTAAATCGGCGATAACTTCATGAGATTTACCCAGCAAAAACTTACGGACAAAATCAACTTCTTGTTGGTACTCTTCATCGGAGATTTTATTTACACACGGTGCTGAGCAGCGCTTTAACTGATATTGTAAACAGGGACGGCTTCTCGCTCGATAATAGGCATCTTCACATTGGCGAACCGGAAAAATTTTTTGCATTAAACGCAAACTTTCAGAAACCGCTCCCGCACTTGGGAATGGACCAAAATATTCGCCTTTAATTTTTCGGCTACCACGATGAAAAGCAAGTCGCGGGTGCTTATGATCTGTTAACAGAATATATGGATATGACTTATCATCTCGCAGCAAAATATTATAACGAGGCTGATATTTTTTTATTAGATTGTTTTCGAGTAATAAGGCTTCGGTTTCGGTGTTAGTCAGGGTGACTTCAATACCGCAAATATTACTGACTAAGACACGCGTTTTACTATCAGTTACATTGCTACGGAAGTAACTACTGACACGCTTTTTTAGATTTTTTGCCTTACCGACATAGATAACTTGCCCTTCACTATCAAGCATTCGGTAGACACCGGGCTCACTTGATAGTGTTTTTAAAAAACGGGCTGGTTCGAAATCAGACATTGAGCAAATTAATGCGAGCTATCAATGTCGATCATTTTATGACGAATTGCTAAATGAGTAAGTTCAACATCCCCCCCTACATTTAGCTTTTCAAACATGCGATAGCGATAGCTATTCACCGTTTTTGAACTGAGGTTCAAACGCTCTGCGATGTCTTGCGCTTTCTCACCTTTAGTGATCATCAGCATGATTTGCAGCTCACGCTCGGACAAACTCTGGAAAGGGTTTTCATCTGTCCGCCCACTTACCTGGGCAAGCGCAATTTGCTGCGCAATTTCAGGCGCAATATAACGTTGTCCTGCATTCACTGCACGAATGGCGTTAACCATTTCATCAGAACCGGCACCTTTAGTCAGATAACCGTGTGCACCGATTTGCATTACTTTACTTGGGAATGGGTCTTCACAATGCACAGTAAGCACAATAATTTTTACATCTGGGCAATAACGACAGATTTTCTTTGTCGCTTCTAAACCGCCAATACCTGGCATATTCATGTCCATCAACACGATATCTGGTGAATGTTGACGGCAAAATTGCACCGCTTCTTCACCGGTTTTAGCTTCACCCACCACTTTAAAACCGCGAACATCATCAAGTATACGTCTGATCCCTGTCCGTACAAGTTCATGGTCATCAACTAAAAGTACATTAATCAATGGAACACCCTCAAATAACCAAATAGCTGCTTTCGCACAATTTAATGTGCCACATTAGCACAGAAAAAGTGAAACGATAAATCAAAATATCGTTTCACTAATTAAATTTAAGCTGATGCTTTCTCGCTGAAACGATCAACCCATAGGGCAATGATACCATCACCTGTTACATTACAGGCAGTACCAAAGCTATCTTGTGCTAAATAAAGTGCAATCATTAATGCAACCGCACCTTCATTAAAACCAAGCATACTTGTTAGTAGGCCCAGTGCTGACATAACAGCGCCGCCTGGTGCGCCAGGGGCAGCAATCATTACAACACCTAGCATCATAATAAATGGCAACATACCAAATAACGATGGTACATCCATATTCGGTGATAAGAACATGACAGCCATTGCACATGTCACAATCGTAATTGTTGAGCCCGATAAATGGATAGTTGCACATAAAGATACTGTAAAGTTAGCCACATCTTCTTTTACGTTATTTGCTTTACTTGAGCGAAGCGAAACAGGAATTGTTGCTGCACTCGACATTGTACCTAAAGCAGTAAAATAAGCGGGTAGCATATTTTTTACAAGCTCTAATGGATTACGCTTTAGTAAAAGGCCCGTAGATACATATAAAACAGTTAGCCATAGCCAATGCATAATTAATGCAGCTAGCAAAACAATACCAAAGGTTTGTAGCGTATCAACCACGGTGCCAGCAACTGTCATTTCCGCGAAAACACCAGCAATGTAAAAAGGTAACGCAGGAATAATTACTTTTGCTAGTAAGCCATCAATCACATCACGGCCCTGATCTGATACTTTCTTTAAAGTATCAAGCTGTAATTGGCTCATACCAATACCAAAAATGAACGCCGCAGCAAGTGCTGTCATGACACTCATTAGAGGTGGAATTTCTAAATCGATAAAGCTACCTACTTCTGTAGCAACTTCAGCCTCAAACGTTAAACCGCCGTCAAATAATGGGATCATAGCGCTAACAAGTAAAAACGCTAAGGTTCCAGCAATAACGGTTGAACCATATGCAAAACCAACTGTTTTTCCTAACAAGTGGCCCGACCCTTTTGGTAAACCAGCAATACCTGATGCGATAAAAAATAAAATAATTAATGGAATGGTAAAGGTGATCAACTGACCTATTATTTCTTTTACTGTGTAAAGGAGTTCAACACCTGTTAGTGGCACATATAAGCCCACTAAAATACCGGCAACAATACCAGCAATTAATTTTAGAATTAAATTCATAACGATCACTTCAATTTATAGGTGGTAATCTTTTACCACGTTTTAGTTTACTTTTGTTATAAAACAGCCAAATTAACGTTTAACTGCGCAAATTACCACCACAGCTTGTTAGAATCTAATTTGAACGTAAATATATGCGCCCTGTCGCGTTGCATTTGTTAACAAAGTTGCAAATTAATAACATGCTCGCAGTTTTGAATACCCGTATAGTGCTTATGTATAAATCAATGTTAAGTGCCGCTCTATTGAACGTGCCTTTTACTACCTTGGCCACCAGCCAACCTGTCACCCTCCCTTTTATTGCGGAGCAAGCAACAATCGACGGCCAGCTCAATGAGCCAAGTTGGCAACGTGCCAAAAAAATTACCATAGGCAACGTTACTTGGCCTTACGAAAACAGTAAAAGCCCAGTTACCACCCACGCTTATGTTTATGAGGATGGCGAAACACTTTTTATTGGCTTTGAAGCGAATGATCCAAACCCAGAACTTATTCGTGCTTTTTACCGTGACCGTGACGCAGCCTGGGATGATGACCTAGTCGGGCTAAAAATTGATTCATACAATAATTCTCAATTAGCTTATCAATTTTTTATTAACCCACTTGGCGTACAACAAGATTCAATAGAAAACGAACTGACTAAACATGAAAGCTCATCATGGGACGGTATTTGGGATAGCGTCGGTGTTATTCATGAGAAAGGCTACACAGTTGAAGTTGCCATTCCATTACGCGTATTGAATTTTGACGACAGCGTAGCAAGTAAGACTATGGCGATGGAGTTTTTACGCTTTTTACCGCGCAGTGAGCGGTTACGTATCTCAAATATGCAAATTGACCATGGTAACAACTGTTGGATTTGCCAAATGCCAACTTACCAAGGCTTTGAACAAGCAAAGCAAGGCAATAACGTGGCGATTATTCCATCTGTGGTGCTTGGCAAAAATGAGACACGTGATATTGATGGCGCACAAGTGGCTGATTGGGAAACAGAAAACAATACTGAAGCCAGCCTCGATGTTAAATGGGGGATCACCCCAGATATCACCTTAAATGCGACGATTAATCCTGATTTTTCTCAGGTTGAAGCAGATGTAGCACAATTGAGTGTGAACAATAATTTCAGTTTATTCTTCCCAGAAAAGCGTGCCTTCTTTTTAGATAACGCTGACTACTTTGCCTCAACACTTAACCTTATTCATACCCGTAATATTGCCCAGCCAGATTACGGCACGAAAATCACCGGCAGCAAAAATGGTCATACATTTGCCGGCTTCATTGCCAATGACGCGCAAACCAATGTGTTGATCCCTGGCAATTTAGGTTCATCTCTTGTCGCCCTAGACGAGAAAAGTGAAAACAGTGCCCTGCGTTATCGATACGATTTTGAATCAGGCTTATCACTTGGGTCAACGGCAACACACAGACAAAGTGATGACTATAAAAACACAGTATATAGTTTGGATAGTAAATACAAACCAACAGTAAACGATGTGTTCTTAGTGCAAGTATTAAAGTCACAAACGCAATACAGCCAAGATTTTATCGACGAGTTATGTGATGGGGATAACTGCTTACAGCCAGAGCAAGTGAGTTGTGAATTAAATAGTGACTGCGACTACAACGAAGGTGTACTTCGTGTTTTAAGTAAAGAACAGCAATCAGGTACTGGTTACTACCTAAAGTATCAACACGATGAGAAATACTGGCGCGCATTTGCCGATTTTAATTACCGCGATGCTGATTTGAGAGCTGACTTAGGCTTTATCTCACAAGTTGATTTTAAAAAGTTTACGACTGGTGGCGAATACCGCTGGTATGGCGATAAAGGCAATTGGTGGAATCGCGCAAACCTATATGCTGATTGGGATATTACTCACAACGAAAATAATGAACTTCTCGAAAAAGAAGCACAAACCAGCTTTTCAGTCAGCGGCCCGTTACAAAGCTTTTTTGAGGTCTCTATTGAGCATCGTAATCGCACTGGCCTTCGCCACGACAAATCACGTTTAGATATCGACGGCAACACCGACTTGTTTAGCGAAAATGGCGTTGGTTTTTACAGTGACTTTAAACCCACCGCTGGGGTATTTGCTTCTTTATATATGTATACAGGTAATGCCGTTGATTTAGCAAATAACCGCGTTGGTGATAAGTTCCATATACGCCCTGTGCTGAATATGAACCTTGGTAAGCATTTTGAAGTGCGTTTACGTCATACTTATGAGCAACTTGAAGCCGATGGCAGTGAAGTATTTACCGCCAATTTAAGTGATGTGCGTTTAACTTACCAATTCAACGTGAATAGCTTTTTACGCCTTGCAGTCATTTATACCGATTTAGAACGCAATCAGGCTAATTACATAGATGATGTTGATAGCCAATATAAAAAGTTAGCCACTCAGCTACTGTATTCTTACAAGCTGAACCCGCAAACTGTATTCTTTGCTGGTTACTCTGATAATGGCTATCAAGATGATGAGCTGTCATCAATGACTAAAGAGCAGCGTACGTTATTTGCCAAGTTTAGCTACGCTTGGTTGCTTTAAGGCCCTATTAGCGCACCTTTTGGTGCGCGCCCTTCTTTTCCCACCTTATTACTAAATGCTATAAGCCTATTCGCTATATGTTATAGCCAAACTTTACTTTCGTTTTTTATTCACCACAGTAAAGTGTGACTATTACAGATCAATAGCCTAAGCTCATTGATCACGATTGAATAAATTGCTTCCAAGGGAACAGTATGTCTAACATTTTTGAAGATAATTCATTAACGATTGGTAATACACCAATTGTAAAGCTTAACCGCGTAACATCAGGTAATGTTTTTGCTAAAGTAGAATCACGTAACCCAAGCTTCAGTGTTAAATGCCGTATTGGTGCTTCAATGATCTGGGAAGCAGAAAAGTCAGGTGTCTTAACTAAAGACAAAGAGTTAATCGAGCCGACTTCAGGCAATACAGGTATTGCACTAGCATTTGTAGCGGCTTCTCGTGGCTACAAACTAACTCTAACTATGCCTAACACAATGAGCCTTGAGCGTCGTAAATTATTAAAAGCGTTAGGTGCTAACCTAGTTTTAACTGATGGCGCTAAAGGCATGAATGGCGCAATTCAAAAAGCAAAAGAAATTCAAGCAAGTGAGCCTGAAAAGTACATTCTTTTACAACAGTTCGAAAACCCAGCTAACCCAAAAATTCACTTTGAAACAACAGGTCCTGAAATCTTTGAAGCAATGGACGGAAAAATCGACATTTTCGTAGCAGGTGTTGGTACTGGTGGTACTATTACAGGTGTTAGCCGTTACCTTAAACTAGAGAAAGGCTTAAATGTACAATCGGTTGCTGTTGAACCAACTAACTCGCCAGTTATTAGCCAAACTTTAGCTGGTGAAGAAATTAAACCGGGCCCTCATAAAATCCAAGGTATCGGTGCAGGCTTTATCCCTGGTAACCTTGATTTAGAAGTTGTAGATGCTGCAGAGCAAGTATCAAATGAAGATGCCATTGCCATGGCTCATGAACTGATGAAAAACGAAGGCATTTTAGTGGGTATTTCTTCAGGTGCCGCAGTAGTTGCTGCAAAGCGCCTTGCTGAAAAACCTGAAAACGCAGACAAAAACATTGTGGTAATTTTACCAAGTGCAACTGAGCGTTACTTATCAAGCCCATTATTTGCTGAAGAGTTCAGCGATAAAGAGCTTGTTCAGTAATCACCAAGAATCTCTTAGTTTTTAAAAAGGATGCAAACATGCATCCTTTTTTATTATCCAAAATAAATAAAACTATTAATTTTACCGAGTTAACTTTACATCATGCTCATTTAGTCACACACTTTATTTTAAGTTCACTCGAAAAACTACAACAATGAAAAATATACTTTTAATTTTTATCCTTTTAAGTAGCAGCATTCTTTCCGGTTGCGGCTCTGAAGATGCACCAAAAGGTGAAAAAAACACCCCTGGTAACGTAGCGACCCTCTATTTTGATGCTTTGTATAACCAAAACGATTTAAATAAAGCGATGGAATACGCCACGCCGAAAATGGCGCGAATTATGAAATCTTATGGTACCGCTGGGCAGTTCGCTCGCAACTTAGTCAATATGCAATACGATGAAGTGGTGATTGAAGTCGATATGACTAACATGAGCTTGCGCGAACAGTATGGCGATAAAGCCAACATCAATTTGATTTTTACGGGTTATTTTAATGGTAAGAAAATTGATGATATGCGCAGTGTGAAAATGATGCGTAAAAAAGGCAATTGGTACATAGAAAAAATAAATGCCGATCCGTTTGCGCGATAATTGATTACTAAAACTAAAAAGGGCCTGATGGCCCTTTTTTGTTTTAGAGTATTACTGCGAACTGATATTCGTATTACTCTTCGTCAAACTCTTGATGTTGACGCTGTGCAGGACGCGCTAAGATTTCAACATAAAACGATGTAAGCTCTTTTGCTTCAATATCGCTAATACATTTATTAATCTCTGCCACGTGAACGACATTGGCCTCATCCGCTGATTCACCAAACTTACAGTCAAACGCCCAATAGTCGGCACCTGCTGGGAGTGTTTTATTACGCTCACGTTTCAAGTATTTTTTTACTTCGTGCTTGGCTGCATCAACCATACGAGGGTATTTAATTTTCTCGTGGTTTAGCGTGAATGTTTTCTTCATTATAGTCCTAGTAACTTGGTTCAATGACAATGGCATTAAGCCATAGACTGCTATTATAACAAGCGCATCTTAATTTAGCTGTACTTTTTATTAAGTTTATTCATAGTCTATGACAATTCGATTAAGCCTCGAATGCTAAGCTGTCGCCAAATGCAGAGGTTGATGTATCGCCTCATTAGTAAGACTATCATAAAATGCGGCAGCGTCGATTTGTGGGCGCTCAACGGGTTTGTTTTTTTCATAAAAGCGTTTTCTAACTGCTGGCTCACAGTTATCAATCACTTCTAGCGGCACATGTTGCTTATCATCACGAACATTCAAAGGCTCTGGATTTAAGCAATGACGTAATTTTATATCTGATAAACCACCTTGCAATAGTCTAAATGCATTTTCTTGCCCAATTAGCATATCAAACTGTTCGGGAGCTAATGGTTGTGTAGGACCAGCACCTAATTCAGTACGCAGAGCAGACTCAGATACTTCAGGATTGCTTAATTCAGTTTTTGGTAGGTGGAACTGGCTAAAATCGAGCGCATCATGAGAAAGCATTGCGAGTAATAAAGCAAACTCTCCAGAGCGGTGCTCGTGAACACTTTTATTTAGACGATTATCGAGTTGACTCTCTGTGAGCAACAAACCATCAATTTGCATAGTCTTTAGCCAAATAGTTTCTTGATTAACCAGTTATCGGCATTTATGCATTTTTCTTTAGTTTTTTTCTTTACTTAAATAATCAGTTTGCTATTATCAGCGCCGTTGCATTGGAGGGGTTCCCGAGCGGCCAAAGGGATCAGACTGTAAATCTGACGGCTCAGCCTTCGCTGGTTCGAATCCAGCTCCCTCCACCACTTTTCTTCTCAGTGAAGTGGGGCCAAATGCAATAGTAAAAATTTGTGTGGAGGGGTTCCCGAGCGGCCAAAGGGATCAGACTGTAAATCTGACGGCTCAGCCTTCGCTGGTTCGAATCCAGCTCCCTCCACCACTCTTACTCTTTCTAGCTTTACTCTTTCTAGCTTTACTCTTTCTAGCTTTACTCTTTCTAGCTTTACTCTTTCTAGCTTTACTCTTTCTAGCTTTACTCTTTCTAGCTTTACTCTTTCTAGCTTTACTCT
>NZ_JAKGBH010000077.1:0-13115 GCF_021532515.1 Pseudoalteromonas sp. PAST1
ATAGAAAAGGCGCTCAATGCGAGGCCGAGAAAATGTCTAGGGTTTAGGCAACCAGCGGTAATATTCGATGAATTACGCAAAGCAGCCTAATTTAGCGAGTGGTGCACTTCGGACTTGAATTCGCGCCTAATTTATAATACGTTAAATTGACCCTATTCCTAATCGGCATTTTCAGATTTAATCTAATACAACATAATAGGCAGAATCATCAAGACATCTGCACAATGTTACATCATCAGAGAATACCGTTTTTTGAATCTTCCCTTTATTTAGACCAAGTGTTTGACATTTATTTTGGCAATCAATAAAGGAGTTCCACGCTAAGTATTCGTTGCAGATAAAATTAATCGTATACAACAGGGTGAGTATGATAAGTAACTGCTTAACCAGATATAGGCCATTAGCTCTAGACATGTTCATTACCTTGCGTAGTGTCTATCACTTAAGTGTAGTTCATTTTACTTAAATTAGTACGATTGTAGGTTTTGATTAATTGCTTTTAGACTACCGTTCACGTTATGTTTTTTATCGTTCAGCATTCAGTATTTGGAAGAAGTAATGACACCGGCTATTAATTTATTACAAAAGAAAGGTATTAATTTTGATGTGCTCAGCTATCAACATGATCCTTCAAAGCAACAGTTTGGTCTTGAAGCGGTTGAGAAGCTAAAGCTCCCTGCTGAGCAAGTATTTAAAACTTTAGTACTTGAAGATACTGAGCATCAGCTTTTGGTTGCTATTGTGCCAGTGAGCCAGCAAGTTAACTTGAAAATGCTAGCAAAGGCGGCAAAGGTTAAAAAAGTGCAGATGGCTCCACAACAAAAAGTCGAAAACACGACAGGTTATATTTTAGGTGGGGTGAGTCCGCTAGGTCAGAAAAAGCGATTAATGACGTTTGTTCATCAATCAGTATCTAATTATGAAAAAGTATATGTTTCCGCGGGTAAACGTGGATTAGAGATTTCTATAGATCCTAACGATTTATGTGCTTTGTTAGGTGCTAAGTTGGCTGATTTTTAATCATATAACGGTGTTTTTTCCTAATTTCGGAAATTACTTATTGTACTGAGGCTATTTATAGATAAGCTGTTCATGCGTTATTAATTCTAATAACGAATTATCTTAAAGGATTCAGGATATGAAAAAAATTATTGCTATTTCTGCACTTACTCTTCTTCCACTTTCTAATGCGATGGCTGATCAAGATATCGGCTGTGGTCTAGGTTCGCAACTTTTCGCAGGCCAAGAAGGTAAAATTGTTAAAGTATTAGGTGCGACGACAAACGGTACATCTGGTAACCAAACTTTTGGTATCACATTTGGTACGTTAGGTTGTGACGGTACAGGTACTGTTACGGCGTCAACTAAAGTAGCAACATTTATTGATGGCAACATGGAACAACTTGCGCGCGATATGTCTCGTGGTGAAGGCGAATCACTAGATACACTTGCGGAAGTTTGGGGTGTTCAAGCTCAAGATAAAGCGGCGTTTAATAAATTAGTACAGGCTCAGTTTACTCACGTTTTCACTTCTGAAAATGTTACTTCTCAAACTGTACTAGAAAACCTTAATAACCTTGTAGCGAGTGACTCACAGCTATCTTCTTACACTTTATCTTAAGTGTTAATATTCTTATCTAAAGCCCGTTTAGGGCTTTTTTATTTTATGTTTAAATTTCTTATTGTTGCTTCGTTTGTTTTGAGTAGCTCGGCTTATTCTGCTACAACAATACACAATATCGCCTCCCATCCATACTGGCTTAAATTAGGCCATTATCAGCAATCAATCTCGGGTTCATATGAAAGTGAGGTTGATAGCCATAGCTTTTTTCTTTCGGTTAATGGAAAGTTTGATCCTCATGCTGAACTTTTAGCTACTATCGAAGCGTTTCAGAGTGAGAATAATGATGTTACTTGTCAGTTCCCTGCTCGTTATCAATGGTTAAAGCAAAGCTTTTATTCGGAGTGGCCTGAGTTAGCTTGCCCTGAAATTAAGACATGGCAAAAGCTTATAAACCCAAAGGGGATGACTTTAGTTTTTCCTACCGCTTTTATGAATGATCCAGCTTCTATGTTTGGTCATACCTTGTTACGAATTGATGCTAAAGATCAAACTCGCAGTAGAGAACTGATTGCTTTTGCAGTCAATTTTGCTGCTGAACCTGATGCAACTGATAATGCAGCTTTATATGCTCTTAAGGGGCTTATAGGTCAGTATCCTGGTAAGTTCACATTAATGCCATATTATCGCAAGGTTCGTGAATATAATGATCTGGAATCTCGTGATATGTGGGAATATAAATTAGCTTTGTCTGAGTCTGAAATTCAGCGTGTTTTACTACATTTATGGGAACTGCAATGGGCTACATTTGACTATTTTTTTATTGATGAAAATTGTTCTTATCAATTATTAGCGCTATTGCAAGTGGCACGTGATGATCTTAACTTAACTAATAATTTTTCTAGTCATGCTATTCCTTCTGATACTGTCAAAGCACTTGCTGAACACAAACTTTTATCTATGCCTCGATATCGTCCTGCATCTGGCACCATACTAATTAACTACGAAAGCCAGTTGACTGATGAACAAATTGATATTGCACGTAAATTAAAAAATGGCGAACCACTCAGTGGGTTTTCTTTAACAGCGGAACAAGCTGTGCCTGTACTTGAAATGGCATACGAGTGGTTAAATTATCAATACTACGACCAAGGTTTAGAACGTGAAGCAATTGCGCCTAGATTAACGGCCTTACTGCACCAGCGTAGTAAATTACTTTTGCCTTCGCCCTTTGCAAGACCTGTAACACCCAGCATTAGCCCTGAAAAAGGTCATGATTCTAGTCGTTTTGGAATGGTATTTAATCATTTTAAGTATTCAGAAAATCGCTACGGTTTTAGTTATCGAATGGCGTACCATGACTTGTTAGATAACGCTGGTGGATTTATACCTGGCGCGCAAATTAGCTTTTTTGATATAGAGGGAGATCTAGACTCTGAGGGGAATGTCTATTTAGAGCATGTGTATTTTATTGATGCAATGTCGTTAGCTCCAGATAATCGTTTGTTTGACTCTTGGTCTTGGAATATGCGTGTTGGTTTTGACCGTAAACCTACTGACGATAAACGTAAGGGAAGAGCCTTCATACAAGGCGGTTATGGAAAATCATTCGGTGATGCATCAGGCTTTCAAAGTTACTTTCTTGCGTCTTCGTTATTACAAGCTGGAGAGCTTACTGATTCAGTCTCGCTTGGCTTTGGCACAGAATTTGGACTAATTTGGCAAGCAAGTGATGCGCAAAAACTTGCTCTAACAGCACAGGGATTTTGGCTTGCTAATGATGCGAGCACAAATCATCAAATTGAGCTTGCTGCTCATTGGCAAATTGCACTTGCTCAAAACTGGGGATTAAGAAGTTCATATGTTTATCAAAATCAACAAAGTACTGAGCAGCAGTTAAAACTACAGTTATTCCATTACTTTTAACAATGTATTTTCGGTAGGTTATGCCAGCGGGTTGTGTAATGAGGCGATAAGTAAGCGCGTTTCATATGCCAACGGGTCGTAGGAGTTTCGCTGGCTATGGCAAGGGTACCCACGCCATAACGGGTGTTAATGCTATCAAGACACTGCATCAGTTTAGGGTTATCGATAGGTGCTTGAAACAAATCAGGTTGCTGAAACATGTGGCTCGATAACTCTAGGGCACCTACACCACATTTATAAAATCGTACCCCGGGTTTATAGAGATGATCAAATACCTCGCTGATAGCATTGGCAAACACACAACTATCGGCGGTGGCGACACTAAACTCATAAATATAGGACTTTTTATAATAGCCATCTTGATGAGGAGAGCTGGCCACAAACATTAATAAGCGTTGAGTGTGTGAACCTTGCGCACGTAGTTTTCTTGCTACAATGACACAATGATTGATTAGTGCCGTTTTCAGCGCGGTGGCGTCAGTGATACGCTCCCCAAAACTGCGGGTCGAAAATATTTCTTTTTTGTCTTGGCGTACTTCATCCCAGGCTAAGCAGCTTTTTCCGCGTAACTCGTTCACTGTGCGCTCTAATACAATACTAAACAGGCGTTTCATTTTTCGAGGATCTTGCTCGGCTAAATCAAAAGCCGTATTGATATTCATTGCTTTGAGTTTTTTAGCTAAGCGTCGACCAACGCCCCAAACATCTTGTACGTCCATGGCTTTTAAAATGGCTAACCGTGAAGGTTCTGAATCAATCACTGCAACGCCATCAAAGCCGGGGAGTTTTTTCGCTGCATGATTGGCGGCTTTGGCTAAGGTTGCTGTTGGGCCAAATCCAACCCCAACAGGCAGCTTTGTTTCGCGCCATACGGTACGGCGAATATCATGGCCATAACGATGCCAATCGTGAATAAGCTTATTGAAACCAGTAAAGTTTAAAAATGATTCATCAATAGAGTATATGTGCTGATTATCGCAAAAGCGGCCAATTACGTTCATCATCCGCTCGCTTAAATCTGCATACAGCTCATAGTTAGATGAGCGGATCACCACTTGGTTATCTTCGAGTATTTTCTTTACTTGAAAATAAGGCTGAAATTTTGGAATAGCCAGCTTTCGAGCAATAGGGCACACGGCACAAATACAGCCATCGTTGTTGGTGAGAACCACAACCGGTTTACTACGAATAGCCGGATCAAATACTTTTTCGGCGCTGGCATAAAAGGCCACAGCATCGACTAAGGCGTACATGCTAATAGCTCTTTACTACTGCGATGTAAGCGAATTGAGCGAGTAACCACGCCTTCTAACTGAAATTCATCCGATTGGCGTAGTTGCACTGCAGGGTATTTAGGCGAGGCTGATAATAGCTGGGCATTGTGTTTATCTAATAGTTTACAAACAAATAAACCATTTAGATTCGCGACAATGACATCGCCATTTTTAACATCTTCGGCGCGATCAACCAGTAATAAGTCACCATCAAAAATCCCCACACCTTGCATTGATTCGCCAGAGGCAATACCAATAAATGTTGCATCAGGGTGTTTAATCAATAGTTGATCTAATGATAAGCCTAGCTCTTTGTATTGTGCTGCCGGTGATTCAAAACCACATACGCCAGCTTCGATATAAATAGGAATAACACGCATAACAAAACCACTATACTGTACATTCATACAGTATAGTGGTTTGTGGTTATCTTGCCAATAAGATCACGGGGTGTTGTGATTGATATTTTCGATCATGGTTGTGGCAATAGCGATAAAATCACGTACTTGCTGATCAGTTAAACCGTGGCAAAGTTTGGCATCAACCTCTTGCTCTGCAACTTCTAAACGCGAGAACAGGGCGTTACCTTGATCAGTAAAGGATAAAATTAAACAGCGTTTGTCATTTTCGTCGGCACATTTAGAAACCAGTTCAAGCTTTATAAGCTCTTTTACTAAGCGTGCTATTTGTGCTTTATCACGCCCTGTTTTGGTAACAATATCATTAGCGGTACAGTGCTGTGTTTCGGCAATGATATGTAAACAGCGTACATGCAGCGCATTAAGGCCAAGCTCGTTGGCGTTAATGGCTTCGCGTACAGTGACACGGTAACTTTGTGCCAGTGTAAATAAAGCAGAAGAAAGCGAGGTTTGTGGCATGGTTCACCTAAGTTCAGTTGGTGGATTTAGTTGACAAAGTCAATCAAAAGTGTATAGTTGACTATATCAACTATTGGGGCGTTGTGCAATTTAACCAGCTAGGAGAGAAAGATGGCTAGAAAAGTTCGTCGTGCAAACGTATTAAGTACTACACGTATTTCCCCGCATCTACAAAGAATTGTTGTTGGCTCAGACGAGTTTGCTGACTTCCCGCAAGATGCAAAAGGTGCGTACGTAAAGGTATTGCTCCCGCATGCCGGTGAATCTAAGGTTGAACTTGATTTACACGCTGAGCATCCTGCATTAATGCGCTCTTACACTATTCGTGATATCAACCCCGTTAACGGGGCAATTACCCTCGATTTTGTGGTTAACCAACATCAAGGTGTGGCAACCAACTGGGCACAAAATGCGTGTGTAGGCGACGAGGTCGGTATAGCAGGCCCGGGCCCTAAAAAACTCACTGATTTTACGCAAACACATTATTTAATGCTGGCAGATTTAACCTCTGTCAATGCAATCAATGGCTACTTACAAGCCCTGCCACAAGATGCCACTGTCGATGTCATTATTCATGTTGCTGATAAAGCCGACATTATTGAACTTGAGCAAATTGAAGCACACAGCCAACATAGTGTTGAATGGCTAGTTACAGATGAGCCAGAAACTGATCTACTCGACCAAGTAACACGCTTATGCGCAGGTTATAACGCGCAACCTATGGTGTTTATGGCACTAGAAGCAAATTTGGTGAAGGCAATTCGCCGTTTAATTACAAGCAGTTTTGAAATTGATCGTGAACACATTGTTGCATCGGCCTATTGGAAGCGTGGTATTGATGCTGATGGCCTAAAGGTGGAAAAACAGCAACAAAGCCGTGCCTAATTAGCATTTGAAAAAAAGCCATTCGCTCTCATTAACTAATTATAAAGAGTTAAATTTTGGAGAGCGAATGTCAGACCTTAGCAACACACCTTTTTCATTGCTTGAATTGAGCCCAATGAAAGAGCACGAAACCGTTTCGCAAACACTAGCAAATAGTGTTACCTATGCACAAACAGCCGACAAACTGGGTTTTAATCGGTTTTGGATGGCAGAGCATCATAATATGCGCGGTATCGTGTGTGCCGCAACTTCAGTACTGATAGGTCATATCGCAGGTAAAACTCAGAATATCCGCGTAGGTGCGGGTGGGGTGATGTTACCTAACCATCCACCGCTGGTGGTTGCTGAGCAATTTGGCACCCTAGAGAGTTTATACCCCGGTCGCATTGATTTAGGGCTAGGCCGCGCCCCAGGTAGTGACCCAATTACCAGCCGTGCTTTGCGCCGTGATGAACAACGCGCTGAGCACTTCAATGATGAAGTAACGGAGCTGCAAGCTTTACTTGGCCCATATAAAGGTGACTCTCCAGTACGCGCAATCCCAGGTGAAGATACTAATGTGCCAATCTGGTTACTGGGCTCAAGTCTTTATAGTGCTGGACTGGCGGCAAAAAAAGGTTTGCCATATGCATTTGCTGGGCATTTTGCTCCACGATTTGTTGAAGATGCCATTGCATTGTATCGCAGAGAATTTCAACCATCTGAGGTATTAGATAAGCCATACGTCATGCTTGGTTTACCCGTTGTTGCCGCTGACACCGACGAACAAGCACAGTTTTTAGCAACCACAGCGAAACAACGTATCTTAGCACTTATGCGCGGCAAGCCACTTTGGCTTAAAGAACCTGTTGCAACAATGGAAGGGTTGTGGACAGCGCAAGAAAAAATGCAAGTAGAAAACTTTTTAGGACTTTCTGTTGTGGGCGGTCAAGCGAGCGTTAAGCATAAGCTGAGTATGATTAAACAAACGCTACAGGTTGATGAGTTTATTTTTACAAATGACCTGTATGAATTGAGTGACAGACAACATGCGCTGGAAATATTAGCAAGCATCATGCGCTAATACGGTTTAGCAAATAGTGAATGCGTGTAATGAGTTTTTATGCGCATTGCTTAAGCCCTGACACTCATTTATCAAACGGTTTTATAGATTAATTCAATTTATATAATCCGTTTTAAGGATTGAATTTAACTTTATACAATACATTTATTAACCATTACCCTAGGAAGGTGCACCGTGAAATCTCAAACAATTGCCGCAGTAGAACCACAAACAAAAACAGCATTAATCGCTGAGGGTGGTGGGCAACGAGGGATTTTTACCGCAGGTGTACTCGATGCGTGGTTAGAAAATAATTACGATCCATTCGATTTATTCATTGGTACATCAGCAGGCTCACAAAATTTAACAAGTTATTTAGCGCGTCAAAAAGGCTATGCAAAACGTTTGATCAGAGGACTTTCGCGGCATAAACGTTTTTTCCAACTTGGCCGCGGGCTGTTTGGTAAAAGCATTGTTGACCTTGATTGGTATTTTGATAAAACCAAAGAAGTAAACCGTGCCTTAGATTTTAAAACAGCAACGCAAAATTTAGGTAATCGTGAATTGTTGATCACAACCACTAACGCGGCTGATCGTAAACCGTATTACTTGAGCCCAAATGGTGAAGATACACAATGGTTGGCCTTGTTAAAAGCATCAAGCGCATTACCGTTTTTATATAAAGATGGCGTTAACTTAACGCCTTGGCTAACAACCAAGGCCGCAAATGATGCCATTATTCAAAGCTCTAATACTGATTTAGTCCATGATATGTATTTAGATGGGGGCTTAGCTGCACCTTTACCTGTGAAAGAGGCCTATAATCGTGGTGCTCGTGATATTGTGGTTATTCGTACTGTTGATGAAAACTTTCAAGTGCAATCTGAATGGGTAAATAAGTTAAAATCACTCGTTTGCGTATCGGGTTATTGCCCTAAAACCATTGATTACTTGGTTCAACACGAACAAGCTTATCAAGATGAATTAGATTTCATTGCAAACCCGCCAAGTGATGCCCGTATCACACAAATTTTTGCAGGTGATAAATTACGCAGTAAACTGCTGGGTAGTACAGATTCAGATCTCCGCTATGATCACAAATTAGGCTTAGCGGCAGGTCGTGCCTTTTTACAGCAACAACTGCTAAATTAGTTGGGAGCAGGCTCGGGTAATTAATCCCATTGCCTACTTGAGATATTTGTAAATAGAGTTAAAGTGGTTAGCTATTCACTTTTTGTGATTTTTTATCTATAAGAACAATAAAGGCTTGCCATGTTTAACAGTGCTGTATCGACAATCAATGGTTTTCTTTGGGGAGAAGGCCAAATTCTTATCTATATTCTTCTGTTTGCTGGGATCTGGTTTTCGGTAAGACTAAAAGCGATTCAATTGGTTAAGTTTCGCCATATGTTTAGCCTGTTAAAGTCGAGTAGCAGCACCGATAAAAACTCAATTAGTTCGTTTCAAGCTTTATGTACTGGTCTTTCAGCACGAGTAGGTACTGGTAACCTTGCAGGGGTTGCCGTTGCTATTTCGTTAGGAGGCAGTGGCGCAATATTTTGGATGTGGGTGATTGCCATTTTGGGCATGGCCACGGGCTTTGCCGAAAGCGTACTTGGGCAAGTCTATAAAGTCAGAGATGCAAATGGTGAGTTTAGGGGCGGGCCTGCTTATTATATTCAGCAAGGCTTAGGCAGTAGAGCGCTTGCAGTGTGTTTTGCTTTTTGCTTGTTTCTTGGTTATGGCTTTACGTTCAGTGCCATGCAAACGAATACCATTACCGATGCTCTCAATTACGCATTTGAAATTCCAACTTTGTATTCAGGCATTGTGATCACAATACTGGCAGGCTCTATTATTTTAGGTGGCTTTAAAGCAATCGCCCGCTTTGCTGAACGCATTGTGCCAGTCATGGGCATTTTATTTGTACTCGCCGCTATCATAATTACTTTACTGAATATCGGTAAAGTGCCTGCGATGATTGAAGATATTTTACTTTCAGCCTTTGGCTTACAAGAGGCAGGCGCAGGGGCTATGGGCGCCGCAATTAAAAACGGTATTCAGCGAGGGCTTTATTCAAATGAAGCCGGAGCGGGGAGTGTGCCACATGCATCTGGCTGTGCATCGCCAGTACCAAACCACCCAGTCACTCAAGGTTACATTCAAATGCTTGGGGTGTTTTTTGACACTATTGTGCTGTGTAGTTGTACGGCGGTGATTATTTTATTGGCTGATATTGATATTAGCGGCGAAATGGAAGGAATACGCTTAACTCAATCTGCGATGACAGCGCATATGGCCGCTGGTGGCATTTACTTTGTAGCGGCTGCAATTTGCTTATTTGCGTTTACTTCTGTGGTTGCAAACTATGCCTACGCAGAAAGTAACCTACATTTATTTAAACTAGATAATAAACTCGGTCGAGGTATTTATACCTGTTTATATTTATCAATGATGATTTGGGGCGCATCTGCCACCATTAAACAAGTGTGGGATCTTGCAGACATTGCTTTAGGTTTAATGACAGTGGTGAACGTTATCGCTATCATACGCTTAACGCCAACGATCTTATCTGTGACAAAAGACTACCATAGTCAACGAGAAGCAGGGCAAGAGCCGAGGTTTGACTCTGAAAAAGTGCAGGTTCAAGGTCAAACAGAACAAGGGATTTGGCGTAAATAAGCTAAAACAATAACGAGAAAAGTAACCATGATAGATATTTATGCAGGGCCAAGTGCTGCAAAAGTAATTCAAGAGCAAGGCCTGTCTGCCGATTTGTTCAATACATTTTTAGGGGCAAGCGGTGGACCCAAATGGTTTACATTATTTGGTTTGGATAAATATCTCTTTGGTGAATTTTTTAAAGACCGTACCATACCTTTAAACTTATTAGGATCAAGTGCAGGGGCATTTAGAGCTGCCTGTTTTGCACAAAATGACCCTGTTGCTGCAATATCGCGATTAGCAAAGTCATACTCTGAAACACGTTATTCATCGAATAAAGCAAAACCAGAAGAAATAACAACAAAAGCACGAGAGTTATTAAGCACTGTTTTTGCTGAAAATGGTATTCAAGAAATCATTAACAACCCGATTTTTAAAGCCCACTTTATAGTTGCAAAATCGAATGGCTTTACAGCATCAGAAAACAAAGTGATGCAGTTAATGGGGTTATCTAAAAGCTACTTAGTCAATCGAATGAATAGACGTTTGTTAAGTAAGCAATATGAACGTTATGTATTTCAGCCTGCGGATAGTCAGTTATCTTTTTCCGATAATAATAATTTCAATACCCATACTATTGAGCTAAGCGAAGATAATTTAGCGGATGCTTTGCTTGCTTCAGGCTCTATTCCATTAGTGATGCAAGCCATTAAAAATATAACAGGAACACCACCAGGTATGTATCGTGATGGCGGTATTATCGATTATCACTTTGACTTAAGTATTCATAATGACGGGCTCATATTATATCCGCATTTTAATAATAGCCCAAAGGCAGGTTGGTTTGATAAGAGCCTAAAGCGCGGTATTACCCCGAGTAACTATGATAACGTAGTGATGATCACCCCATCAGCGGAATTTGTCGCTTCATTACCTTATGGAAAAATTCCCGATCGTAAAGATTTTACAGAACTTGATGCTGATATACGAATCAAATATTGGCAACAAGTATTCAAAGAAACCGAACGGCTAGCAGAGGCATTTGATACGGTATGTACGAATAAGCACACACCGAAAATAAACCTTATCAAATAATCGTGGTTTTGCTTTAACTACTTAAACTGGCTAATCAAGGATGTTTGTTCTGTCACTTTACTGAGTAATGCTTCACAAAGTTGCTGCGAAGTTTGGCCAAGCTCTTTACAGTCATGAGCAAAATCTTGAGCTGCTGTTATATTTCTTGCGATCGATTGACTTGCCGTTAGCTGTTCTTTTATCGCTTGGGCTACAACACTATTAAGCTCACTTAGTTTGATTGATTGCGCTTTAATATGGTCTAAACTATCGCCACTTTGATGGGCAAGCTTAACACTTTTGGCCGACAAATCTAGTCCGTCATTCATGGCAATTTGTGCTTGTTTCGAAGCGTGGGTGAGTTGATTTAATACATTGCTAATTTCTTCTGTTGATTGCTGAGTTCTAGACGCTAGAGCTCGTACTTCTCCTGCAACTACCGCAAACCCTCTGCCATGCTCACCTGCGCGGGCTGCTTCAATTGCCGCATTTAAAGCAAGTAAATTAGTTTGATCTGCGATGGCATTAATCTCAGAAAGAATTGCAACAATATCTTGGTTTCCTTGGATTAAGTTTTCTACATAATTGCTTGCGGCATTGAGTTTTTCGTCAAGTTCACTAATTGAATTTATAGTTTGTCTAACAGCAAGTGAACCGTCTTCTGTTGCTTGATTCGTTAACTCAGCAGTTTGGCTTGATTTCATCGTGCTAGACGAAAGTTCATCAATAGAAGCGGTCATTTGTTCTGTTGCTACAACAATTTGTGAAACTTCGTCAGTTTGTTTATTTAAAAGCTCCGTAACATTATGGCCAGACTCAGCACAATGTTGGGCATTGTAATTAACACCCACACTAACATCATTCACACGGCCAACAACTGCTTTTAGTTTTGCTTTTTGCATCTCAAGTGCAAGATATGCAAAGCCAGATTGATCATTGGTACCAGAATACAGGTAAGCCATTAAGGGGTTATCGTATACTTGTTTTGCTTTACTAATAAGTGCTAAATATTTTTGGCGCCAAAAATACATAAGCCCATTAGCTGATGCTAAAAATAGTACAAGTACACAATTAAAAATATTAAATCCAGCACTGAATAGGGCAGCCAGCGAGCCTAAAAAGCTAATTAGCAACAGGGCACTTATGTAAAGAGTGGCATCATACTTTACTGCTGTAGCATGAGACTTTTGGTTGTTGTTTATTTTTGCATATTCAGCAGTTGCTCTTTGTACAACTTCATCACTCTGTTTGGTTCTGACTGATTGGAATTCAATGATATTACCAGTTTTATCTTTAATAGGCGTTACAAAGGCATTCACCCAGTAGTAATCACCATTTTTACATCGATTTTTAACAGGTCCCATCCAAGATTGACCATTTTTAAGATGGTGCCATAAATCAGCAAAAGCAAGCTTTGGCATATCAGAATGACGAACGAGATTGTGAGGTTTATGCACCATTTCGTCGAGGGAATATCCGGCTATTTTACAAAATTCATCATTGGCATAAGTAATATTGCTATTTAAATCTGTAGTTGATAAGAGGATAGATGATTCAGGAAATTTAACTTCATTGCTATTTATGAGTTGGCTATTCACAGTGCTGGTCACTTTTTTAGAATAATTATAATAGTAAAGTATTGTTTATTACCGATATTATTATTGTGAAATAAACAAGGAAAGTCGGCCTTGTTGATCAAATGCAGCTCTCTAATAAACTCACTTAACTTACTGATATTTAGGCAGACCAAGGGTGTTGATCTTATTTAGCGCCTTCACTTTGATCATCGCTTCAACCAGTTGGCGATTGTA
>NZ_JAKGBH010000078.1:0-12716 GCF_021532515.1 Pseudoalteromonas sp. PAST1
CGGCGCGAGTTTGGATGTAATTAAGCAGTACATTGAAAATCAAAACACACCGCCAAGTGAAAGAGCCGTAAAAACTTCACGCGCTTTAAGTCAGAAAAAAGACTAGTTACCTCTTGCTTGACTCGCCTTTGAAAGGGTGAGATTGCGCAAGCCTAATGTTCAATTTTGGGTATGGTATCCACCCTTTTCCTTGCTCAATCTGTTTCCAAATAGCTAAAGGCCTAAATGGTGCTGCTCCGATACCATCCAAAGACCACCGAAAAGATAAAAGCACGGCATGTACTTCACTAAAGTAGTAATTAAGGTTCTGAGGGTTTAGTAAGGCTTCTGTATACATTTCTAAAAAAAGCTTTCTTTATTTTAGGGGGTAGAGTTACATCGTTTTGAATACACTGAACACCTTCATGCTCAGCTTCTCTACCCTGCTCTACTAAAGATTTGAAACGCTCTGAATGAGAAATGCTTTCTTGTGTTAGCTGGCAGGCGTACCTTACAATTTTATCTAAATGCTTAGGCTTTAAAGTATTCGGTTGCAAAGCAACACGATTGTACCCTACAGTATCAAACGCCCGAGCGTGGAGCGCTCGCTCATGTTAGAGCTAATTCTAAATAGCCAATCTCTTAGCCTTAATGTATTTTCTACACCAAGCACTTCCCAACGTTTCAACTTTGCAAGGTTAGTAGCTGTTTTATCTTGCTTTGAAACGATAGTACAAATAGAACACCCGTAGCGTGCTTTGCCATTGTAACCTGCCCCACCACTTTGACCTGTAGCAATTTCGCAAGTCTCACTTGTACCATTACCGTATATCTCGATTAAAAGACCAAAGTTTGATAAGAAACCTGGTATGTCATAGCAAGATCTTTGTAGTGGTTTTGAACCAGCCAAGCTGAGCAAAAGAAATACATCATCAGTCTCCCAGTCACGAATTGGAGCATAATTGTAGACTTTTGAGTTTCCAATAGACTGTGATGTCATTGAGTTCATTAAATCTTCTGCAGACTTACCTTTTAGATTGTGTCGCTCCATATTCTTTGACCTACGCGAAGACTCTTTTTCCCTAGAACCTAAGCAAGAAATAATTGGTGAACTGGCATAATAGCCATACTTCTTTGAGTGCCTAATAGACTCTACAAGAGAGTTAACAAAGTGTTCGTTTGGGTTAACCTTTAAAATTACTGAGCAATCACCGGAGCGAGTTGGTGTTGCTGGAATTTTCTGGCCACCAACGTACCTAATGAAGAATTCATTGTTCAATGAAGGTTGGACTAATTTAAACTGAATATTGATACCTACAGACTTAGCATATTCAAGCATTCTCTTACTGGCATAGTTAACAAACATTTGCATAGGTATCGCTTCTGCTTTTGTATTAACTGTCGATACGATCAATGGGCGTTCTGGTTCAATGGTTTTTGCTGCAATAGCTTGACGTTAAGCCTCCATCACAATTAGCAGTGTAACTGTCGAGTCTTTCCCAAACGAACATAAAGAAGTAATTATTGCTCGCTCATTTTCAATTAGAGCTCTTATATCAGCTACAGATGAAGAAAAGGCTTGAGCAACTAATTTCTCTCTACTTACTTGGTTAACTGTTCCAACAACAACGCTATCAATGATGTCTATTGGATTAACTTTGAAAACACTCACTTCACACTCCAACTTAAATTTTGTAACTATGGTCACATAGGATATAGAACGTGCTTTGATTGAAATGATAACTAAATATTCTCCACGATTATTTTTAAAAAAAAGTCATACAGAACAATAACTAAAATATATTTACACTTAATTATTCAAGGTGAATTCGCCAAAATATAAACTCGAAAAATCATAAAGCCAACCTCAATCAATTATAAAAAACCTTAAATATTCGCCAGCCACAAAAAAACAAAAAAAACCATACTATCAAATAGTTACATAATGCTAACTCAAATTATTCAGGGTGAATTCGCCACTTATTCGAGGTTAATTATTTCAAAAGTGCGCGTTATGGAATCGGACTTACTATGGTCTTAATCGAAACGTGAACTACCCAGCGACATCGATTCACTCTGATCACAGGGCTTCTACAGTCTAGCTTAACAGCTAGGCAGCTTCTTTTTTCTCAGATCCAAAATCCAACTTCGATAATTCAAAGACTTTCGTTTTAACAGATTGTTTCTGCTGAGATGCGGGTGTTACCCTTGCGACGATTCCAGCCGCAATTATATCTAATTCACCTGTACTAGCTATGCTTTTAGCTGCAGCTAGATCGCGGCTTTGATACGCTCCGCAAGCCGCACAAGTAAAACGCCTATCATTCAATGTTAAAACATGGCGTTGCCCGCACTCCGAACAAATTCCAGTGGATTTTTCAAAACGACCTATTTCATGATAGAGCTTGCCTTCTAGCTCAGCTTTGTACTTTGAAAGCTGAGTGATCAAACCCATCACGTTATCTGCAACCATACTACCATTGAACTTTTGCATCGCTTTTACGTTTAAATCTTCGAACACTAAAATATCATTTTCATTGGTTATCTGTCGTGAAGTTTTGTGCGCAAAGTCCAGCCTTTGCCTTGAGATTTTACCGTGTAATTTATTGATGCGTTGTTTTGTTTTTTGCCAGCGATTTGAACCTTTGGTTCGACGTGCAAGCTGGCGTTACAATTGATTTAACTTCTCTATTGCTTGCTTTAAAAACTTCGGGTTGTCGGCCACGAAACCGTTCGAACCAACCACCGTTTGCTTTGAGTTGATGTCAAAGCCAGTGATAGTTTCCAAAACTTGTTTAGCCGTTTTGCATTCCACTTCCTGAGTGATACTGCATTCCCATTTTCCGTGACGATATTGAACAGTGACGGTCTTAATTTTGCTCACTAGCTCACGATGCAGAACGATTGGCACTTTGCCGACCTTCGGAATACTGATAGCGCCATTTTCGATTCGAATGCAATTGGAATTATTGACGGCTCGAAACGAGTCGTTGTGAAGTTTTTTCTTTTTGTATGAGACTTTATGCTTTGGAAAGCGCTGCAAACGAACCTTTGAAAAAGCATTCTTAACAGCAGTTTCTAAATCGCGAGCAACCTGCTGAGCCGCTGCTGAATCAAAAGATTTAATCCACGCAAACTCTTCGAAAGGCTTTAATTCCTTAAGAAGCGAGGCCATTTCTTTGTAAAACAAGAACGTCTTATCGTACTCATATCGACGCATATTTTCAGACAACAACAGATTCCAAATGCCACGCGCTGTCGCACCAAACTCAATAAGCTTAGCTTCTTGCTCTGGCGTAGGATTTAGCCTGTAGTTGTATCTGAGCGTCTTTTTCATATACTGTATAGACTACTGTATAAGGTCGAGTTGTCAAGTTGGAATATGAAACTAAATCTCACTGCAAATATATAATTGCACTTCATTTAATTCTGGTAGTTAAGTACAGAAAACCTTTACTAAACGGAAATCTGGGTGAGTTTGTTAAGAAAACGGTTTTCGATGTTTCTCTATCTTCTGACTTTAGGATCGAAGGTTGAGATAGACAAAGATCACATTCATATGCTGATTACAATCGGCACTCGATATTCAGTAAGCCAGCACGCAAGGAGGATTAAGCAAGCCACAACCGCTAAAATCTGGAAATCATTTCCTTATCTGAAAAACCAATTTTGGAAAGAGAAAACATTTTGGTCTGATGGATACTTTGTGTGTTCTGTAGGAAATGCTAGTGCAGAGATAATACGAAAATATATTCAAGAGAAGGGGTGACACCGATTCATCCCCGCGACATCACTTCGCTCTGATCACGGGGTTTTCTCGGTGAATTTTCGATAAACTTTATTCGTTAAGGTTGGTATATATCAACCTTAACCCTAGATCAGTATTTTACCAACCTAAGGCTTTATCATGCCTAAAACTAAGTATTTAGAGCTTTGAGTATCCTAAATTCACCTTAATTTGTTGATTAAACAAGCATATCAACCATCGAGTTAGTAAAATTCTGTTTTGTCCAAATCCATGAAAAAAAGTAAAAATCAGTAATTAATCCCCCCTTTTCACTCTATAGCCAAGATTACAATGACATGTATGTCAATTTAAAGAGTAAGTCACAATGTCACTAAAGAAAACAATTACGGCTATTGGTCTATTAGCAACTGTAAGTCTTTTAAGCGTATCTTCAATGGCGAAATCAATTAATCCGAAAGAATTAAAACAAACTCTTTCTCAAAAAGGTGATATCGAAGGTATTCAAGAACTCCCTGTTGAAAACTTAATGCTGGTTAAGACTAAATCAGGACAAACATATTTTGTATCTAAGAATGGCCGCTTTGTATTTCAAGGGCAGTTAATTGATACATGGTTTAGACGAACTATTGATGAATTGAGCGAAGCAAGAAATGCTCACCGTGTCCCTCTTGAAAAAATGGGCGTAAAACTAGATGAGCTTGCAACACTATCATTTGGCAACCAAGACATACCCAAGCAAGCAACAATATTCGTTGACCCTAATTGCGGATACTGCCACGCCCTGTTCAATAAAATTCAGCAATCTCCAGAAAAGTACAATGTCGACTTTGTACTAACAGCGATGCTGGGCAGCCAATCTTTACTTGAGTCTAAACGCCTAAATTGCGCTGTTGATAAATCTAAAGCTGTCATCGACCTTATGAACAAGACAAAACTAGCAACAGAAATGAGAGAAGACTGCGATGCCAAGGCTGTTCAAAAAGCACCTATCGTTATGGGATTGCTTGAGGCTAGAGGGACCCCATTCCTAGTTCGTGAAGATGGTTTAACCTTTAATGGGCTACCAAGCGATTTTGATGCATGGCTTGAGATGGAGTAACTAGCAATGAAACAAATCTTTAAAATCAGCTCAATTCTAGCCATAGCCTCATTATTTTCTGGGTGTTCAGCATTTACGATTGGTGAAGAGGAATTTTCATGTGCAGGTAAACCAGAACTTGGTCTCTGTAAAGGGCCGATGGAGGTTTATGAGTTAACCAACAATCAAGACCACCTTGAGCACATGATGACTGCAGAATATGCAAAAAACGAAGGTGAAAAAAAGTCAAATTCAGAAGGAAACCAAAAAATCATTTACGTTAATAGTGAAGGGGAAGACATCACATACGTATATGAACCAAGAAGTTTGCGAAGACAAAACGCACAGGATTATGACAAAGCCAACATTGTTGGTATCGCTAGCAATGACACAATGTCATATTCGAAACAATCACACGATGAGTTAGATGACTTAAGAACTTTCAATTACGTTCCAAATGATATCGCGCCAGAGCCTCTCGCTGTTCTAGAAGAAGCTAAAGCAATGCGTATTTATGTTGCTGCTTGGGAAGATAAGTCTGGAGATTTGAATATTCCAGGCTTCGTTTATGTTGAATTACAACCAAGACGCTGGGTAACAGGCCATCAAGCTCAAATGCGCCCAAGTCGAGTATTACCATTTCAAACAATAAAGAAAAGCAAAGTAACAAGCCAAAGAAAAGAAACTATGGCCAAAGGTATCGATCCGTTGAGCATTTCTAGACCTCAGCCTGAGGCTAATAAGTAAAATAGGTGTATAGCATGCTGAATAAAATCCAAGAAGCTATCGAAAAGATATTGAATCCAGATATCGAAGAAACCCAGCAGAATTTTGCTGGCCCCCTTTGGCGAAGCACCATTGAAGATCAGCAAAAGCTTCTCGGAGGTAATAAAGCCGCAGAATTAAACTGTGTAATGGAATATATTAAAGAATATCAAATGTTCTTAATGGAAGGGGGATACATTGGATTTGTTATCGCCTGCCAACCAACTAACGGGGTAAACAACGAAATAAGAACAGCCTACGAAGGCTTTCTATCTGATGAGTTTCCTCACAACACATTAATTCAACTAAGCCTAGCTGCTTTACCACGAATAGATGGCTTTCTAAATGGTTACAGGCAACTACGAGGGAAGCGGATTGGTGGTGAAGACGGTGAGCTTGCTGATGCAATGAGCGAATCAGTAATTAATTATTACTCTAAAGCAAGAAAAGAGTCTCTTGATAAAAAATCAGGTATCCGGCCAAGAGATTTTGAACATTGGATCACAGTAAAAATCCCAGTTAAAAACTTTATCCCTTCCGATAAAGAGCTCAAAGAGTTCCTAGAGATAAAAGATAGAACATATTCAATATTCGAAGGGTTAGGCTTAGCCCCATTGATTTTAAATGATGAAGAATGGCTTTCAAGAATGCAGACTTTCTTCAATCACTCACCTAATGCGCTTTGGCGAGATAAAGTAAAAATCAACAAGCTTGTCCCACTTGGTGCGCAAATATTAGAGCAGGGCGGAATAATTAACCGTGATGAATATGGTCTAGAATTTTCATCTTTAGATGAGAAGTCAAATGGATTTGCTTCAGTCATGACCCTCAAGCAAACACCCGATTACTTGAACTACGGTGATATTATAAACCTGCTAGGTGATTGGCGTTTTGGCAAGCGAACGGTTGCTTGGAACCCATATTTAATGACGCTTAACGTACAGTTACCAAGTATTCATTCGGCAAATGAAGAATTTGAGCGCCGTAACAAATGGCTAAAAAAACAAGCAAAAGGAAAAATGCTGGAGTGGGTTTCAACCTTAAAAGACCAGGCACAAGATTATTTTGCAATCGAAGATGAACTGAAAAACTCAAGATTATGTAAAATTAGCCTTGATTTAATAATCCTTGGTGAAAGTAAGAAAGAAACATTCACTGCGACTAGGAAGCTGCAGGCATTCTTCAAACGTAAAGAGTATAAGTTCAACATAGAAACAATTTTGGCGCCTAGCACTTTCTTAAACGCTTTACCTCTTGGACTTGATGATGAATATATAAAATTATCAGACCGGTTTGATGAATGGACGGCAAAAGGGGCTGTATTTTTATTACCACATAGCGCGAGTTGGAAAGGAAACACTTCACGGCCAATTCTAGAGTTTGTCACGCGCTTTGGGCAAATATTCGGTTTAGACATATTTGAAACAGATGGTTCCTTTAATGCACTTATTTGCGCTCGCTCTGGAGCTGGTAAGTCATTTTTCAATAATAAGCTAATCACTTCATATCTAGGCTCTGGTGTTAAAAGCCGGCTTGATGTGGGCAGCGATACTGACGGCGCTCAAGTGTTTGTTATTGACAAAGGCCGCTCATATGAAAACTTAGCAAGCCAGTATAAGAATGCTCAATTCATTGACTTCAATGAGAACATGAAGTTTTCACTTGATCCATTTGCAAATATTGACGACTTTTATGGCAAAGAAGGTCAAGCAGCAATGGTTCATTCCTTGCTGAAAGCAATGGCATCAGAATCAGGTGATTTAAGTGATTATCAATCTACAGAAATGCTTACAGTACTCACTGAGCTTTGGAACCTTAAAGGGAAAAGTTCATCAATCACAGACTTTTCTGAGCTGTGTGAAAAGCACCAAGATGTTGAAATAAAGAGGATAGGGCGCCAACTAAAACCATGGTGTGAAGGCGGAATTTTTGGAGACTTTTTTGGTAAGAAATACCCACCAATAAACTTCAAATCACGATTAATCGTTTGTGAGATGGATGAACTATCCTCGCAACCTCACTTATCACAATGTGTTCTGATGAGCCTTATCAACGCAGCTCAACATGCAATGTTTTTATCAGGCAACAAACAAAGAAAACTTTTCATTCTCGATGAAGCTTGGGAATACCTTAAAGACAAGCCGGGTAAAATCAATTATCTAGCCGAGTTCCTTGAAACTGGTTGGCGTCGATTCAGGAAAACACGTGCAGCTGGCATTTGTATCACACAGAGCTTACTTGATGCTTACCAAAGCCAAGCAGGGATGGCCATTGTTAACAATAGTCCATGGAAGTTTATGTTGGCCCAGGAACCGGAAGCCGTTGATAAACTCAAAGAGTTAAAAGCGTATGATGGTACAGATCAAGACTATGATTTAATGAAAAGCGTTCATACTGATAAGGGCCATTACTCAGAAATCTTAGTGAGATACGGGCAATCGAGGGAAATAGTTAAGCTTTTTGTAGATAAAGAAACTCAACTAGTTTACTCAACAGATCCAGATGACAGGGAGTTAGTAGATAAGTTTAAGTCTCAAGGTTATTCAATTAAAGAAGCTCTAGAGCTTGCAAATAAAGAGAAGGGTAGGGGGTAGTTACCTTTCTACATACACGTATATTGAAATAGTCTTAGCTTGCTCTTTCTGGTTGGACTAACACTGGTTGGACTAATACACTGGTTGGACTAATAGAACTTAATTAAATCTGACAGTCAATTGTGCACTAATTGCTGACCGTGGTACTAAAAAGTTTCTGGACAGAAACACGTTAGAGTATTTATTCGGTAACGCCGCATTAAGGTGTGAGCGACGCTTGGCTATACTCGAGCGAAGCGAAAACGCCAAGCGTTGCGAATCACTCTTAAATGCTTTGTTAGCTGCGTTTTGAAACTGGCAAAACTTCTGCCGTTTCTGTATCGAGCATTTCTAAAACACTCTCAAAGCCATGTTTTGGCAACCAGCCTAACTTGTTCTGCGCTAACGATGAGTCATATACACGATCCAAAGTTTCGGGTAATTGCCACCCTCTTTGTCTAAAGGCAGAAGCTATCTCCGGACACCTTTGTGCGAGAACTGAGCTTGCATCGTTATACAAAGCTTCGCAATCCAAAGGGTTAAAAGGTGTTGCACCCGAGATGATAAACCGATTAAAACCACTTAAACGTTTTTCTACTGCACATAAATGAGCATTTGCTACATCACGAGCATCGATACCACGAGTTAAGCGAAACACAGCCATTAAGTCCGCGGGCTCTGGAAAACACCTAGACATTTGTAACACTGTCACCGGAAGATTGAACAGATTTGAAATTTCTTTAAGTTTGATTTCAGCTGCAATTTTGCTTTTGTGATAAATCGATTTCGGTTGAGGAATAGTTTGCTCGTTCACCCAGCCAGTAACACCTTTAGGTGTTGAAGCATAACCGTACAACGCTGTTGTACTGGTAAAAATGAAATGCTTGACGCCTGCTTTTATACCGGCCAAAGCCAGTTTCTCGGTTGCGTCTACGTTGATAGATTGAAACTCTGAATCAGGCAATAAGCCAACATGAGGAGCATGAAGGGCTGCTGTATGAATAATTACGTCGATATTTTCAAGAGCTTCATTGAGCAGCGCACTATCACGAATATCACAAATGTAATCAGCCGTTGAACAAGGTGTTTTATCAAAGCCAACTACGTCATGTGTTCGCATTAACTTGATATAGATTGCACGCCCCACTCTACCCGCTGAGCCTGTTACCAATATTCTCATTTACTACACCTTACTAATTATTGACTTCAAAGCAGCTAACGCCCCACTTATGGGCACAAATACGCAGGCTATAATACGTAGCGAAGCGAAGGGAGCCTGCGTATTTGTGTCCCAACGAGCGCCAGCGAGTGACTACAGTGGTTTGTTAGAAGACGATGTTTCTACTACCTTTGGTTGCTCAAAAGCTAAAACCGAAACACACTCGTTTAAACCAATAATTAGGTATTCCCTCGGATGATATAGCTTACCCGTAATGAAGTGTTCTCTAGTGTTTTCCAGTGCATTCCAGCCACCGTCGATTACTTCAAAACACCAACCAGTTTTTAAGTTACATTCACTCCAAAACTCGCCTAAATCACCTTCATCAAGCACTCTAAAACCATAAATAGCATCGAAATGAACTTTTATACTCCAACTCTTCGATTTAACAGCAATGTTTAAGCATTCTATGTCGAATGTAATTCTGTGAATGTCTACTGTAGAGTCTGATTCGAAATCAGTCTCTACTTTTACAACCTTAGGCTCATAAATCACCGCTAGTCTTCTAACATTTTAGTATTTATGCGACACGCAGTTTGTGTTGCATAATCGCTTGTTGGACTGAGGCGCTATCTGCTCGGTATGTCAGAGTTGGTGCTATTTATGCTATGGGAATTTGCTTTTTAGAGGCTCTAGCTAAATCAGCTAGTTTAATAAGCTTACCTATTATAATTTAAGCTTTCCCTGCATTGCTCAGCGTTTATTATCTATTTATTAAACCGAATGTTTAACCGTTAAGCAAGGATGTTTTTCTTACGCGCAGCCGCGACTAGCCTGAACAGTTAAGCAGGTTAACTCATTGATTTGATGCAGCAAGCAAGGCTACTAACTCGTTCGCGCTATTTTATTTGTCGCCATGTCTGAATTCATCACGCCAATAAATCGTAAGATACCCACTTTACATGACTGGCAAGGCCAATACGTTATTAGTCGTTCTTGCTCACCTTCGGCTTCACCGCTTTGAATGGGGTTGCTGATGCTTGAGCCTTTATTAACCCTAACTTTCGCTTACGGCACGCATTAGCTAAAAAGCCATAGTGGCGAATACGCATAAACCCTTTCGGCAATACATGTTGTAAGTAGCGCCGTAAAAAATCATCACAACTCAGTGTCATGACTTTATCGCGGTTGTTATCTGCATAGTCGCGATATTTAAAGCTCACTGACTGCTCATTCGCTGACACGAACCGCGATTCTGACATCACGCCTTTTCGGGTGTAACGCGCAAGGTAGCTCACGAGCTTTTCACTGTACGTTAAACAGGCTTTGCTATACACACACCACTTTGTTGGGGTGTATATCTTCGCGAATGAACTATCGCATTCATTGAGTTCCGCTAGCATTTTACCCCTAAAGACTGTTGATAACGCTTTTACGGGGTATAAATAGCCTTTTTCTATTTCATGCCAGTGCGCTTTATTTAGCGCCCCTGCGGGTATCAAACAATGCAAGTGGATATGCTGACTTAAGTTATGCCCCCACGTATGCAGTACGCTTGTCATGCCTAACTGACCATGCTTTTTCCGTTTCGCAAATTTACTTAGCGTTTGCCATGTCGCTTTAAATAAACACTGATATAACGCATTTGGGTTATAGTGAGCAATGATATTCAACTCATGAGGGAGCGTAAAAACAAGATGAAAATACCGACACGGTAATAAATCTTCCTGCTGTTTTTGCACCCATTTAGCCGTGGCCATGCCTTGGCAACGCGGGCAATGACGGTCTTGACAACTACACCCAATTTTTTGCGACTCCCCACAGTTATCACATTGCCATGCTTGATAACCGAGCTGACCTGTTCTACATGATTGCAGGTGCTGACAGACTCGCAGTTGTTGATAGCTCATCGTATGATGCTGCCGATAATGCTCAAGATTTGAATTTAAAATATCAGCGAAATGCAAAGCGCTCATTGTTTAGCCCAACCTGCAAGCAGATCAATGCCGCCATGACCTAACTCTGGTAACCAATGTAAATAACTTTGTGTGGTTTTAATATCACTATGCCCAAGCTGATGTTGCAGTTGATGAAGTGGCATACCTGATTCAAGTTGGTGTGTTGCATAAGCATGGCGTAGTGCATGTGGATTACAGTGTTTTAAACCACAACGCTTGTGCGTGTTTTCTCAATGGCTTCCTAAAGGTCGATGCTGACATCGGTTTATCCATTAACAATCGCGAGTAAAACATCCAACCCGTTGGGTGATACATTTTCCAGTAACAACGTAATTGATTTAGTACGCTATCTGAAACTACAACATAACGTGATTTATCCCCTTTACCTTGTTCAATCAATATGGTTTTTCGCTGTCCATCAATGTTTTGCACTTTAATATGTAGCAGCTCACCAATGCGTAAGCCACAGCCATAGCAAACTACTATTAACGTTTTTAATCGCATATCCGTACAGCTTTCTATCAGTCTTCGCATATCATCACGCGACAAATAGGTGGGTGCGTGCGACTTTGCTTTTGGCAGTGCAATATCTAAATTCAATGGCCGGTGTAAAATATGTTTAAACAAGAACCAAATGCTGTTTATCTGTACTTTTTGGCTTGATCTAGAAAGTTTGCGAATGGCAGGATCGTTAAAAAAGATATTCAACTCATCATCTGTGACTAAGTCGAGCGGTTTATTAAAGTAATGACTGAGTTTTAGTAAATGTTCACTGTAGCTTTTACATGTACTTTGCGAATAACCTCGATAGGCTATTTCAGTTTTGACTTGTTCAATGAGTGTATTCATGACTTACCTCCAAGTTATGGGATAACCCCAAGGTAAGTGTGGCTCAAATGATAAGAATAGGATCTCCGCGTAGCGGCTTAGTTCAACAGCTTATTAGTGAGACCTTGCAAGGTATGCTACCTTGTAAGGTAGGAGATTACCTATGTATAGACAAACTAATAAAGCTTCAAAAAATTATTTTAAATCATACACTAATCGAAAACTTGATATAGAACAAGAAAGCTTTGTAGAGCCACAAAACATTCCTGAACTAAGAAGAATAATCGAAATCACCGATAACGATAGTGGTGAACCCATTACTCATAAACTTGAACAGTATAAAACTGATCGGATCGATTGTTATAAAGTTTTAGTCGACGGGAAGCTTTGGGAAAAGCGTATTGGTTGGAGCAACATCTTGGCAAGAATTAGAAAAGCCCTCCCTAGATTAGCTAGGGAGTGAGTGTCCGTACTTCGCCCAAAGCCACCATCAGAGCATTCACGTTAACTCGTTTTGGGGCGTGCGACGTGAAGTCGTATGAAGCGCTGTTCACCGCTTAATGAGTGAACCATCTGTATCACCAGATGATCCTAGGAGCCTGAATAAAGTAGCGGCTCTGACAATGTA
>NZ_JAKGBH010000079.1:0-12632 GCF_021532515.1 Pseudoalteromonas sp. PAST1
GGCGAAATAACAAGGCCGATAGTGGATGATTAGGCTCCAAGCTGAAAGTAAACCACCTCCGCAGCCATTTATTGGTGTGGTCTACAGAGGATTATGTCTTTTTAGAGGGGAAAATCCCTAGAACCCCAAATTGTCAGTTTTGTAGTTTATAGCGCCATCAAACCCAAGCTCGTTAACAATCCAATCGGCTTTGTCTTCGCTTCCTACTACGCCAATTACACGCAGCCCGTCTGCTTTAGCAAGCTGACCTACAATTGAGCCTACAGAACCTGCTGCACCCGTAACAATAAGTGTCTCACCTTCTTTGGGCTCGCCAAAGTTATATAAACCTGTTGTGGCCGTTAGGCCTGGTAGTGCAAAAACACAAAGGGCCATTTCCTCAGTAATGCCAGGCTGAAGTTTGTTAAAACCAGAACCGTCACTGAGCACATATTCACTCCAGCCAGTCATTCCCATAACTTTGTCGCCTACCGAAAAATTAGGGTTGTTAGACTCAACCACTTCGCCCACACCGCTTGAGCGCATTACATCGCCAAGCTCCACAGGTGGAATATAACTCTCTCTGTCTTCACTCATCCAACCTAACATCGCAGGGTCTAAAGACATGTGAGTTTGCTTTATCAAAATTTGACCGTCTTTAGGCGTGGGAATTTCGAGCTCTTTGCTTTCAAATAAATGTGGCCCAATTTTTCTGTCATGGGGGCGATTAACGAGTGTAATTGCTTTGTATGTTGACATGGTGTCCTCCTGTTACAAGCACAAATGGTCGACGTCTTATCGAATGTAAAAGCGCATCGCTAAACACGGTTACATCTGCGCTGTTTAAAATAGGGTGGGGGTTATAGACATAAACACAACCTATAACACAGCTTGCTAGCCATACAAGCGGTATCGGGATTGTTCATGACCGATGATATTTTCTTAGACGGTCCCTATCGCCAATTAGCCGGAGAAGAAACACTAGCGCTAATGAACACTCTGCATCACCTTGCCTTTGATGTGCTACTTTACGTTATCGCACTTCATATAGGCGCGGTAATATTCTACAGCGTGTATAAGAAGCAAAAATTGGTTCCCGCCATGGTGCATGGCAAAAAGGAGTCAACGACAGCAGGTATTACTGACCATATCTGATCTCACAGTTTCGATGAGTCGGTTTTGACTCCATCTGACAGGCAGCTATGTACGTTTTTCGGACCTTGAGACTATAAATTTCCCACCCTATTGATCAGTAGATTTACATTAAAATCATATACACACTGTGATGCCAATTCAAGATAAAGGCGCCATTGCTAGTAACTCACTCTCATACCTATAAACGACATCGTCCAGAGCAGACGTTACTGTATCAATTGGTCGAACGCCACTACCCAGAATTTCAGAAGCAGCTTTCACAAAAAGGGAAGTCGTTACCACTTCATGTGGTAAAAGAGTTTGAAGAGTTTCTTAGGTGTGGTCGGCTTGAGCATGGTTTTTTGCGTGTAGTTTGTGACGACTGCAAGCATGAGAAACTGCTGGCGTTCAGCTGCAAACGCAGGGGATTTTGCCCAAGTTGCGGTGCAAGAAGGATGGCAGAAAGTGCCAAGTTGTTAGTTGAAGATGTTCTTCACGGTTACCCTGTACGCCAATGGGTATTGAGTTTACCCATCCCGCTTCGTCTACTTCTAGCTAGGTATCCCAAACACTTAAGTAAAATCATGCAAATCATTCATCGTGCTATTTCTTGCGATATTGTGCATCGGGCTGGGTATCTTAAGAAGCAAGCAAACACAGGAGCGGTGACTTACATTCAGCGATTTGGTAGTGCACTGAATCTCAATATTCACTTTCACATGCTCTTTTTGGAAGGCGTTATCACTCAGGAGTGTGGACAGTCCAAATTCAAGTGCGTTAAAGCACCAAACCACAATGATATGGAAACCCTCGTGAATGTCATTAGCCATCGCATCGCGACCTACTTGGAGAAGGCCGGGCTCGTTCAACGGGATATGGACAACACATTTCTCGATTTACCCATGGATGACGAAGATAGTTTACTGCCCTTGCAAGCAGCCTCTGTCAATTACCGCATTGCTGTAGGACCAGATACAGGCAAAAAAGTCTTTGCCTTGCAAACCTTACCTGCCAAAGACGAACAACATTACGGTCAATTAGCTCAAATAAACGGTTTTAGCTTACACGCTGGGGTGTTTGCAGACAGCCATCAAACTGACAAACTGGAAAGGCTATGCAGATATATCTCAAGGCCAGCGTTAAGCGAGCAACGATTGAGTCTAACCGATTCAGGAAAAGTAAGATATCAACTGAAAACTCCCTATCAAGACGGTACCACACATGTCTTTTTTACTCCCTTGGATTTCATAGGCAAGCTCGCGGCACTGGTGCCAGTGCCGAGGCTAAACCTTACGAGGTTTTATGGCGTGTTTGCTCCCAATGCTAAGGTGCGTGCCGAGGTAACGGCTTCACAACGCGGTAAGAATAGCCCTCGCTTAGCAGAGCATCTGAAAGATTCAGATAAACCATACCATGCGCGAAGCATGTCGTGGGCACAAAGGTTAAAAAGAGTATTCAATATTGACATCACAGTCTGTGAGGCTTGTGAAAAAACCAACGTCAAAATTATTACTTGTATTACGGATCCGGCTGTTATCCATAAGATTTTGGCGCACCTTGACAAGCAGACTCTTCTTGAAGCAAAAAACGATTCTCTAATGCCGCCACTTCGAGCTCCACCAGCCACAGCCTCATTCAGTGACTACATCATTCAACGCGACTTCGATTTTGGCGCATGAAGCACAAAAAACAGACCATCACTTGAACATGCAACATGTTGAGGTAAGGGCTTTCACATATCTCATTGCGGATTTCAGTACCAAAGACCAGTTATATTGCGTCTATCTTGATGACAACTACTTCACTGATTCCTGAAAAGTACCCATTTGACACACGTGCAACTGGCCTTAAATACAGCTGACACAGTGGGTAGTACATAGCGTTAATATTTCTTATACTCCCTAAATTTACTTATTTATTTTTTCACTATTGACACAGTAATTTCTTATAGATAGTCTGGTTTTGGATTAATTTTGATCCGCTTTTTATAAAGGAATGTGAAAATGAAAATCGCTAATTTAGAAAATAATGCAATGCCTACTGGTAAATACAGCTGACACAGTGGGTAGTACATAGCGTTAATATTTCTTATACTCTTTCAGCCGTTTTTGTTTATATCCTGGTGAGAAATCCGGGCTAACCCACGACAACCACAAGGACAACCATGCGCCCCCAACACCACTGCCGCCGTCACCACCTCGCCATGCTGGCGCTCGCCGCCGGCTTGTTCCTGACCGGCTGCGACACCCCGCCGCCCCAAGCCGCCGGCGCCAATACCAACGGCCACATACCGCCGACGGCAAGCACCGCCCACGGCAACAGTGAGATTCTGAACCAACGCCCGTTTGGCAACCGCAGCGACTTCGACCATGCCCGCCGGGGCCTGATCGCCCGCGATCCGAATCTGGTGATTCAGCGCCCCGATGGCAGCCGCATCTGGGATATGCCGGCGTACGATTTTGTCGATGCCGATGGCCAGAACGCGCCCGCTTCGGTGAACCCCAGCCTCTGGCGCCAGGCGGCACTGAACAATATTCACGGTCTGTTCGAAGTCACCAAGGGGCTATACCAGATCCGTGGTTACGATCTGTCCAACATGACCATCATTGAAGGCGACACCGGCTGGATTCTGGTCGACCCCCTGACGGCAAAGGAGACCGCCAGCAAAGCGTTCCTGTTCGCCCGCCAGCATCTGGGGGAAAAACCGGTGACGGCCATCCTGTTCACCCACAGCCACATCGACCACTTCGGAGGCGTGCAGGGCGTGCTTGAGCACCTGAGTGACGCCGAGCGACAGTCACTGCGGATCGTGGCGCCGGCGGGTTTTGAAGAGGAAGCCACCAGCGAGAACATCATCGCTGGCCCGGCCATGAGTCGCCGCGCCATGTACATGTATGGCCGGCCACTGAGCCGGGACGCGCGGGGCCATGTTGGCACCGGCCTGGGCAAAGGCCCGGCCTTCGGCACCTTCGGCTTTGCCGAGCCCACCGACCTGATTCACCAGACCGGCACCCGGCTGACCATCGACGGCGTTGCCTTCGAATTCCAGATCGTCTCCGGTTCCGAAGCACCGGCGGAATTCACTTTCTACCTGCCCGAACACAAGGCGTTCTGCGGCGCCGAACTGGTCAGTAGCACCCTTCACAACCTGTACACCCTGCGCGGCGCCAAGGTCCGCGACGCCCGTATCTGGAGCGGATTTATCGAGGAGGCCCGGACCCGGTTTGCCGACGCGGAAGTGTACTTCGCCAGCCACCACTGGCCGCTCTGGGGCCGGGACCACATTCAGGACTTTCTGGCCCGACAGCGCGACACCTACAAGTTCATCCACGACCAGAGCGTGCGGCTGATGAACCGGGGCCTGACGCCCAACGAGATCGCCGATCAGCTGAAACTGCCCGAGGCCCTGAACCAGGACTTCGACAATCAGGGCTACTACGGCACCGTGGCCCACAACGCCAAGGCGGTGTATCAGTATTACATGGGCTGGTACACCGGCAATCCCGCCCGGCTCCATCCACTTCCGGAAGCCGACGCGGCGCGGCGTTACGTCGAGATGATGGGCGGCATTGAGCGGGTACTGGCGACCGCCGAGGCAGACTTTGCGGCCGCCGCCGACATGGACGCCGAGGCCGCACACCGGCACTATCGCTGGCTGGCCGAACTGCTCAATCACGCGGTGTTCGCAGCGCCGGACCACCCGGCGGCCAAAGCCTTGCTGGCGAAGGTCTACGATCAACTGGGTTACCTGGCCGAATCCGGTCCCTGGCGGGATGCGTACCTGACCGGCGCTTACGAACTCCGGCACGGCGGCCCCGAGCAGGGGCTCAATCCGGCGATCATGAAGGAGTTGCTACTGAAGACCCCGGTCGAGCGTTTTTTCGACAGCATGGCGGTGCGCCTGATCCCGGAGGCGGCGGACGGTGAAACCCTGTCGCTCCGAATCACCTTCACCGACCTGGATGAAAGCTACCTGTTGCTGCTGGAAAACTCGGTGCTGCGCCACCGGCGTGCCGCGCACGACGCCGAAGCCGATGCTGCCCTCAACCTCACCCGACCGCTGTTTGTGGCGTTGCTGATCGGTGAAGCCGGGCTCAAGGAACTGCTGTTCAGCGATGACCTGAGTGTTGAAGGCAGTAAGCTGGATCTGATTGGCTTCTTCAGCATGCTCGACAAGCCCGACGGCGCGTTCAACATCGTCACGCCCTGAACGCTCAGGTCATCGGCGCCAGCTCGTCGTCGATGGCCTGTGCCCGGGCCAGAGCCGGCCGCCCAGCCAGACGCTCGGCGTAGGCCTCAAACTCCGCGCGGTTGGGCAGTGAACCAAACTGCATCCCCCACATCACGTGCGAGCCCACGTACACATCGGCGGCGGAGAACCGCTCCCCGGCCACGAAACCGGGGCCAGAGATTGCCTGAGCCAGGGTATCCACCGCCTGCTCGTAAGTACCGTAACCGACCATCTGCTGCCGGAAGTCACTCACACCCTGCAGGGCAAGCGCATCCTCGAGCACTTTGTCCTGACCATCGCCGGTTGTGAGGCCTTGTGGACCCCGGCCAAGATCGTGGACGACGCCGTTCGTCAGATTCGCGAGCAGGTGGGTTCCGACAAGGTACTGCTGGGCCTGTCCGGTGGCGTTGATTCCTCGGTCACCGCCGCGCTGCTGCACAAAGCCATTGGTGACCAGCTGACCTGCGTGTTCGTGGATAATGGCCTGCTGCGCCTGCACGAAGGCGACCAGGTGATGGACATGTTCGCCAGCAACATGGGCGTGAAGGTTATCCGTGCCGATGCCGAAGATCTGTTCCTGTCCAAGCTCAAGGGCGTGAACGATCCCGAGCAGAAGCGCAAGATCATCGGTAATACCTTTATTGATGTGTTCGATGCTGAAGCCGCGAAGATCAAGGATGTGAACTGGCTGGCCCAGGGCACCATCTACCCGGACGTGATTGAATCCGCAGCGTCCAAAACCGGTAAGGCCCATGTCTGGCGGATGTCGGTGTATTCATAGGCATGGCGCGGTAGCTGTTTTAAGGCGGGCTTATCCAGTTCGTCGAACCACTGCTGACGTGTGCCTGACATTTGTTTGAAGGGCTTGTTGTTTACCTCCGTCAGCAAGGCGTTGATGCACTGGTTTAACTCATGTAATGAGAAGAAGGTGTGATGGCGAAGCCGGGCTAATATCCATCGTTCGATGATTTGCACACCCACTTCGGCCTTGGCTTTATCTTTGGGTTTGTACGGTCTGGCAGGCACGATGGCCGTATCATAATGAGCCGCTAGTTGCTGATAGGCTGGGTTGATATCCGGGTCGCTTTTACAGGCTTTGGTCACCGCACTTTTTAAGTTTGTACGGTCTGGCAGGCACGATGGCCGTATCATAATGAGCCGCTAGTTGCTGATAGGCTGGGTTGATATCCGGGTCGCTTTTACAGGCTTTGGTCACCGCACTTTTTAAGTTATCCGGTACCACCATGGTGGGTACACCACCGAGATACTCAAACGCCCGCACATGGCTGCCCAGCCAGTCTTGTAAGCCCTGTGTCCAGGTCGCTTCAGCGTAGTAATAACTGCTCGCGCCCATGGCCGCGACGAAGATTTGCGCGTGTCGGATTTCGCCTGTTTGTGGATTCACGACAGGCATGGTTTGCCCCGCATAGTCCACGAACAATACTTCACCCGCCCGGTGATGCTGGCGCATCGAACGGCGCTGTTTCTTCAGCCAGTGCAGATAACGGTCGCAGAACTGGGAGTAACTGTAACAGCGATTGGGGTATTGCTGGGTGTATTCTTCCCACAGCAGCAATTTGGTCACGCCTTTACGGCTTAATTGCTTACGCAAGTCTGCCCAGTCCGGCTCTTGGAATCGCTTGGCATGGCGGGTATCGGCTTGCGGATAAAAGCGCCGGGCTAGCTGAGCATCATCCAGTTCATCTGGCAGCGGCCAGGATAGGTTCATGACCTTGGCTTTGCTGAGCAGCGTTTGAATGCTGCCGACACTGACTTTGGTGCTGCGATGAATCTCGCGGATACTCAATCCCGCCGAGAAATGCAGCCTTAAAACCTCTCTGATTTTACGCATTGTAATCCTTTTCAAACCTAACCCTCACTCGCCAACGAAAAGTCAGTGGTTAAGTTATCAAATTAATAGTGATTTCAATGCGTTGAAATGATTCCGGTGTACTTGAACACCGATTCCGGAAATCAGCCCAAAAGTGTACTAAATAAATCCGGAATCAGTGTTCAAATAATTCCAGAATAGGTGTTCAAGTGTTTCCGGAATCGCTGTTCAGATCCGGCCGGAATATGCACACTTATCAAGTGTTCGTTTAGCGCCATATTTAAGAATATTAATTTCTTCCACTAACGTGCTTTGACAAATTTTGCCGGTACTCTTACTCAAAGTCTGAAGCACTGTCTCCCGATGAACCTTCTCTAAATCTGCACCGCTCATACCAGCCGTTAGTGATACGATTAAATCAACATCTATAGCCTCTTCGTAAACGTCGTACTGCAAGAACTTTTCGATAAACCAGCGCCGGGCATTTTTATCCAGGAAAGGAACATGGACATGAAGATCAAGCCTTCCTGAACGTAATAATGCTTCATCAAGTTTATCCAGCCGATTGGTAGCCGCGACAATAAAAACCGCGCCTTTATTTGGCTATTTGCATTCTAAGGTTGGAAATCAGCTTTTCTGCCAAGGCAATGAAAAGGCTCAGTTGGTTGGAAGCTAAAGTATGAGGGGCTGCATTGTACGTATAGCAGACGTTAGAGGAGCCTCCGTTGTAGACTAGCTATCTGATCGTATACCGGTCGTTCAGATAACCACGAACCACTGCCAATTTCTGTCACTCTGGTCAGTTTACTTACCAGCCCAACAAGGTACACTACAGACTTTTACATTAGCAAGGATGCTGATGTTAGCTGCAGAGCAATACACCTATCAACGCCATCGTCCAGAGCAAACATTGCTCTATCAACTTGTTGAGAAACATTACCCTGCCTTCGCCGAGATGATGCAATCTCAGGGAAAGGCATTACCATACCATGTGATCAAAGAGTTTGAAGAGTTTCTTAAGTGTGGTCGACTTGAGCATGGATTTCTGCGCATAGTCTGTGATGACTGCAAACATGAGAAGCTTGTAGCTTTCAGTTGCAAGCGAAGAGGTTTCTGCCCGAGTTGCGGAGCTCGAAGGATGGCTGAGAGTGCGAAACTACTGGTTGATGATGTATTGCAGGGTTACCCTGTTAGGCAATGGGTGTTAAGCTTACCTATTCCCCTAAGGTTATTACTCGCCAGATACCCCAAAGAACTCAGCAACGTCCTGCAAATCGTTCACCGCGCAATTTCCACAGACATCATCCATCGTTCAGGCTACTTGAAGAAGCAGGCTAAGACAGGGGCAGTCACCTACATTCAGCGTTTTGGTAGTGCGCTTAACTTAAATATACATTTCCATATGCTGTTCCTTGAAGGTGTCATCACACAAGAGCATGGAAAAATGACATTTAAGCGAGTCAAAGCGCCGAGTCATTCCAATATGGAGGCGTTGGTAAACACCATCAGCCAGCGCATCGCACAATATCTCGAAAAAGCAGGGCTAATTCAACGCGACATTGACAATACCTATCTGGACTTGCCAATTAACGATGAAGACAGCTTGTTACCACTGCAAGCTGCTTCGGTCAGCTACCGGATCGCAGTTGGTGCAGATACTGGTAAAAAAGTGTTTACTTTGCAAACCATGCCAGCAAAAGATCCTGATCACTTAGGACAACTCGCAAAGATAGCTGGATTTAGCCTACATGCAGGGGTCTTCGCAGATGCAGATCAACCAGAAAAACTAGAAAGATTGTGTCGTTACATCGCAAGACCTGCAATAAGCGAAAAACGCTTAAGCCTCACAACGACAGGTAATGTCAGATACGAACTCAAGACACCCTACAGCAATGGTACGACTCACGTATTCTTCTCGCCGATTGACTTCATTAGTAAGCTAGCTGCCTTGGTACCACCGCCTAGACTGAATCTGACGCGGTTTTATGGCGTGTTTGCGCCAAATGCCAATGTACGAGCAGAAGTAACTGCTTCACAACGCGGCAAGAACAGCCCTCGTTTAGCAGAGCATCTGAAAGATTCAGATAAGCCCTACCAGGCGCGCAGCATGTCATGGGCACAGAGGTTAAAACGTGTATTCAACATTGACATTACCATTTGCGAAGCTTGCACAAAGGCGAATGTCAAAATCATCGCATGCATTACAGAGCCTGCCGTCATCCAAAAGATACTCTGGCATTTGGATAAGCAAGATTCACCAATTACCGCTAATTCTTGCAGAGCGCCGCCACTGATTGAGTCAAAACAAATAAGAACTGACGATTACGTTATTCAGAGAGATTTCAACTTTGGCGCTTAACGGCTCCACCGCCAATATAGCTTGAACACTCATGTGTTGAGGCATCATGTTGCACATATCGAGAGAATTTTTCAGTCCCAATGATCAGCCTATTTTCTTATCTTGACTACACTTACTTCGTAATTGCTTCCTGTTTTTGGACCTAAATCGCATGAAACAAGCCTTAAAGCCAGTTGTCACAGAGGATAGTATATAGCGTTAATTTGTCTTAAACTCTGGCATGGACGCGAAATGAAATGGCCCAGCGTGCTGCGCTTGAGCTGCAAGATGGCTTTTATGTCAATTTAGGGATTGGTCTGCCCACCCTGGTCGCCAACTATATTCCAGAACATATCAACGTCTGGCTACAGTCGGAAAACGGCCTGCTGGGCATTGGTGAGTTTCCGACTCAGGACACGGTTGATCCCGACCTGATTAATGCCGGGAAACAGACGGTAACCGCACAAGCAGGGGCATCATTTTTCTCGAGCGCAGAGTCCTTCGCCATGATTCGTGGTGGGCATGTCAACATTGCCATTTTAGGTGCCATGGAAGTGTCTGAACGTGGCGATTTGGCTAACTGGATGGTTCCAGGTAAAAAAGTCAAAGGCATGGGCGGCGCCATGGATCTGGTGGTTGGGGTACAGAAAGTCGTGGTGCTCATGGAACACTGTGCCAAAGATGGCAGACCAAAACTGCTTTCCGAATGTAGCCTGCCTCTGACCGGTCAAGGTGTCGTCAACCGAATTATTAGTGATCTCGGTGTAATTGATGTGGCTGAACAGGGTTTGAAACTCGTAGAACTGGCCAAAGATGTGACCCTTGCACAAATTCAGGCCGCTACAGGTGCCAAGCTGATCACAACGGGGCTAGATGCAGCTTAAATCACACAGATCAGGAGCAGCCAAATAGCTGCTTCTGTTTTTAACCCACTAATCACCTGATTTTTTAAGAGCACGCGAGTCTCTAAAATTATGAATTAAATCTCAAAAATTATAGTTTCACATAAATAAGCCTCAAATTTTTAACTACCAAAATCGATCAAATTTCAATCAATTAAAAACATTCAAACAAGAGATTGATTTTAAATTTTATTCTTTAATTTTCAATCACTAACAAGCCAAAAACCTACACCAATTAGAACAAATACTCTATTCAGCGTGTTTTTTATACTGATTAGTTTTTTCTAGAGCATTTACTCTTATTTTAATTGTGCTATTTTTGTCACATGGAGTAACAAATGGTCTCGGTTTGCACAAATCGAAATCATCCAAAATGAAAGCTTAAAGCATCAACAAAAACTGTCATAAAAGACTTTATAGCCCAAGGGAAATGTATAATGAAATTAAAAGCACTTAGCACAGCAATGATTCTTGCAACTGTGCCTATGACAGGCGCATTTGCAGCAGCACTAGATCGTTCAGGCCAATCTATTGCAGCCTTCCTACAACCTGGCAACTATTTTGAAGCAGGTATTTCTGTTTTAGACCCATCTGTATCTGGTAAAGCTAATGCAGGTTATACACCTAACGCTGCTATTCCTGCAGCATTAGCTGGTCTTGAGAATACCTCTCTATCAGACATGGGTGAAGATTATTACTTCCCAAGTGCAGCATTAAAGTTTCAAGTAGCTGATAAATTATCAGTGGGTCTTTTATACGATCAACCTTTTGGTGCTGATGCAGCCTATTCAGTTGGTGATGCTGGAGCAAACCCAGCATTAGCAGGCTTGGGACTTCCAGCTGCATTATTTGCTGGACAGGGCTTATTCCATGATGGCCAAGAAGCAACTGAAGTAGAAGTTACAACCGAAAATTTAACGTTCCTATTAGGTTTCCAACCAACTGAAAACTGGAACCTATATGGTGGTGCAGTATACCAGACCGTTAAAGGGAATGTTCAATTACGTGGTACCGCATACGGTTCTACTATTGCATTAGGCCAATATAATGCAGATGTGAAAGAAGATTCTGCAGTAGGCTGGATTGCAGGTTTAGCTTACCAAATTCCTGAAATCGCATTAAAAGCATCTTTAACGTATCGTTCTGAAATTGATCATGAAGCAGCAACGAATGAATATGGTACAAGCTTAATTTTAACTGGTTTAGTTCCTGGGCCAGGTGCGGTATATAACGAAAACACTACTACTAAAATTACAACTCCACAATCTGTAAACCTTGATTTCCAAACTGGTATCATGGCTGACACAGTCGCTTTTGCTAATGTGCGCTGGGTAAACTGGGAAGATTTTTCAATTCGTCCTGAACAGTTTGGTACAGTTTCAGAAGCTTTAGGTGCCGCAGGCTTAACCCCAGATAATCCAAATGGTTTTGACTTAGTGGGTTATACAGATGATCAATGGTCAGCTACTGTAGGTGTAGGCCGTAAATTTAATGAAAAATGGGCAGGTAATGTCTCTGTAGGTTGGGATTCAGGTGCAGGCAACCCTGTTTCAACTTTAGGTCCAACTGAAGGTTACTGGAATGTTGGCCTAGGTCTGCAATTCTCACCTGCTGCAAACTACTTTATCGCTGGTGGTGTGAAGTACTTCTGGTTAGGTGATGCTAAAGCTCAACCTGCATCAATGTTTGGTACAGGAAACTCTGTAGCACAATTTGAAGATAACCATGCTTTAGGTTACGGCTTAAAAATGGGCTATCGCTTCTAAGCTCTGATTAAATAAAAACCACTTTCGAGTGGTTTTTATTTTTTAACTCTAATTTTATACACTTGCATATCATTTGCTTGTTTTACAAGCAATTAATCCTGCTCCAAATATTAATTTTTTAAAATTTATCTTTTATTTTTATTTTCTTATTTATCATTTAGTTAATATAAAAATATAGTATAAATACTCTAAGCAACCCTTTTATTTAACCGCCTTAGTTCATTTCTTCAACAGAGCTGAGTATTTACTCTTTTTAAAATTATGTTACTTTCCCAGCACATTTTTGTTACAGATGGCATCAGGGAACGTACCATGAAGCTCAATGGGGTTCTAGGGATTTTCCCCTCTAAAGTAACATAGAACGCTACAGGTATTATATTATATGGTCTGTGGCGGTGGGTTACCTTCCAATATTCTGCCATCTTATATAAACACCATCAATCATATTGGC
>NZ_JAKGBH010000080.1:0-12427 GCF_021532515.1 Pseudoalteromonas sp. PAST1
GCTTCATCAAAGATAATACCGATTGTGTGAACCCTTGTAGTGCCCTGAACGACAAGCCAAAGACAGCTTTGAGTGTTAAGCAAGTTTCAATAGCAAGATCAGAGAAATGATTAGAGCGGCCACGCCCACCGTGAGTACATTCGTTATACCAATGACGCGTTGCTTTTTCGTCAAACCAGAAGCGAATATTACCGCGGTTAACGAGGGCTTGATTATAGTGAGACCAGTTTGTGATTTTGCTCATTGTTGTTGCACAGGCTAGTAGGATATAGATGATCTGATCACAGGCTGGCAAGATAGTTCAAACTTTTAGGAAACAACGCCCACCAACAACAAAAACTAAGCTGATTAATAAGTTATTAAAATATACAGGGTTTACAGCATACCAAAGCAAGTTAGATAAAGAGCCGCTATTAAAAAGGCTTAACGATGTTGTAAAAATCAACCTTGAACCAAGGTATGTTTTTGATGAATGTATTGCTTATTTTGGTCAAAACAGAATAGCGCTAGCTGGTTATACAACGCTGCAAGACACTATTTCTACGGTATTATCAAATGAGCGTAACCGAATTGAAATGGTGCTGCTTGATAGTTTGTCTTCAGGTACCAGAAAAACATTACTTAAATTACTTGAGTCAAATAATACCTTTACTGACTTAGCCAAGTTAAAGAAAATGGCTAAGGACTTTTCAACGAGCCAAATCACCCAAGAGCTGAAGACGCATAAAATTATACGCTCGCTTTATCCAGAAATTAAGTCACTGATTGCTGAACTGGAGCTATCACCTAAAAATCTTGAATACTATGCTTCACTGGTAAAGCACAAGTCCGTTTATAAGCTTAGAAGACACGCAGATAGCCAAACTATTTTATATCTCGTTTGTTACTTGTTCTTCAGGTACCGAGAGACTAACGACAATCTTGTTGCTGCATTTATTTACTTGGTAAGGAAGTTAACCGAATCAGCTAAAGGCTATGCAAAGCAGCGTATTGTTGAAGATGTAACCATTGTAAGAACCAAATTAAAATCCGCTGGTAGTTTATTAAAGTACTTCATCGATACCGATATGGACGATGATTTAAGCTTTGGTGATGTACGTAAAAAAGCCTTTGAATTGATCCCTGCTGACAGTATTAAACTGTTAAGTGATCACTTAGATAATAACGACTTTGATGGCCGTCAGTACGAATGGCAATTTATTGATAAACAATCCAGTAAAATTAAAAAACTTATCCGCTCATTATTTATGTCTATCGATATTGAGTTCATTCATTTAAAGGATGAACTCCATGAGCAGTATGTTATGGCACATTCTGAACTTAGTGAATTAAAGGCTATCCAAACCATTAACATCGATGTGGTACCTAAACATGACCGAGAGTATTTAGAGGGAGAAAATACCAAATTAATTGCTAATCGATTTGAGTATTTCCTTTATCGTAAAGCCGAACAATTATTTCACAGTAATAGCTTAACGGTGAAAGAAAGCGTTAATAACCGTAGTTTAACGTCAGATCTTATACAACCTAAAGAATGGCAGCAAAAAGAGACAATCATTGAAAACACTGGCCTTGATAAGCTGGCAACACCGATTAACCAAACACTCGCAGATAAGAGCCAACAATTAGAAGTTAAGCTGAAGGAAGCAAGCGAGCATATCTTTAGTGGTGATAATAAGTATGTTGAGTTTATTCCTGGCAAAGCCGAACTCAAGTGGTCAATTCCTAACAGCCGTTGGCAACAAACAATTGAAAACCCGCTCTACAATCAAATTCAACACATGGGTATCGTTGAACTCATGTTGTTTGTTGATCAAAAGACAGGTTACTTAAATTCATTTACACACATATCAGCAACTAAAGAAAAATCACCAGTAAATAAAGAAGATCTGATCGCCTGTATATTGGCAAACGGCACCAATTACGGCCTATATAAAATGGCGAATATCTCTGACCGTTCAATGGGTAAATTACGCAGTGTAGATGATAGTTATGTCAGATATGAAACACTCAAAACGTCTAATGATCAGGTTTCTAATGCTATAGCCACGTTGCCAATATTTGCCTATTACCATGTGGACGATAATCAGTTGTTTTCAAGCATTGATGGTCAAAAATTTGAGTGTCGCATAAATACGTTTAAGGCTCGGTATTCGTCTAAGTACTTCTCCAAAGGTAAAGGTGTTTCAGCATTAACATTGGTTTCTAATCATGTTCCGGTGAGTACGCAAGTCATTGGCGCTAACGAATATGAAGGTCACTTTGCTTTTGACTTACTCTATAACAACTCTTCAGATATACAGCCTAATACCTTATCGACCGATACGCATGGTACCAATAATGTTAACTTCGCTATATTAGATTTCTTTGGTTACACATTCGCCCCTCGATACGCGAAAATGAAAAAGGTGTTTTTTGAGCTATTTGAAGTGACTGAAGAGAACGGAGGCCGTATTCAATTAAAGAAAGATATTAATCATAAGCTAATTGCTGAAGAATGGGACAATATTCAGCATATTGTTTGTTCATTGAGTCGTAAAACCACCACTCAAAGCACAATCATTAGAAAGTTGAGTAACGGCAAGAGCCGAAGATTGTCAGCATTGCATGAGTACGACCGTTTAATTAAATCTATTTATGTTTTGGAGTATGTTGATAATTCAACGTTGCGTCATTACGTCCAGCAAGCCTTGAACAGAGGTGAAGCATACCATCAGTTAAAACGTGCTATTACTTCAGTTAATGGCAATAAATTTCGTGGGGGGAATGATTACCAAGTATCACAATGGAACGATTGTGCTCGACTCATTTCAAATTGCATTATTTATTATAATTCCGCGTTACTATCGGCATTTTTACAAATCCAAGAGAGGAACGGTAGGCAAGATGTGGTTGATGTTATTTCTCGGCTTTCACCTGTTGCTTGGCAACACATTAATCTAAATGGGGAATATGCCTTTAATAAAGACCGCAAAGAAATCGACTTAGCTGGTTTACTTAGTGATGTAGAATCAATAAGTTAAAGAATGCCATCTGTTTGTATTTCTAATTCAAAAGGTACTGCGCATCAAAGTGCCATTAAAAATTGGAGGTGTTGATATTCTATATGCTTGATATATACAAGCTAACATTGATAGAAAACAGATAAGCTAACAAGTTTTTAGTCGAGCCATGAACTGTTCTATAATTGTTCTAATTGCAAAACTCTTCAATTTGGTTTGTTACTAGATTTAAAAATACTTTTCTATGCTCGATTTTAGTAAGTAGCAGCTTTTGGATGTCTTCAGGAACTTTTCTTTCTCCTGCATCTATTGCCATTAGTAATGGCTTGATATCAACTACAAGAAGACCTGCCGCCCTTGCTGCTCGAATGAACTTTAATCTCTTTAATGCACATAAGCCGTAAAGTGAATGGCCTGACTTAGTTTTTTCTTCGCAGTGTACTAAGTTCTCAAGAACATAATTTCTTACCGTATGGACAGATGTTTGTGCAGCTAGTGCCAGTTGAGAAATACTCAAAGGAAAATCCAACGCATCATCATCACTACTAATGAACTTATTGATGTCAGGTATCTCTGTCAAAAAACTGACTTCACCAACAGGAATGTTTTCAACCTTAGATTTAATCATGACTTAGCATGCTTCCAATTTGTGTTGTTAATGGAATGCCTTAAGATATCTTGATTACATTCAATCAATTGGCACTCCATTAACATTTCTGTAAGTACATTACCGTTAAATGATTACCCTGCGCAGCAAGATAGCTCTTTAACGTCTTTGCTAAAGGTTTGAGCGCATAACTTCAATCCTTCAACCATCGTCAAATACGGAAATAGTTGACCTGCCAATTCTTCGACTGTCATTTTATTATGAATAGCAAGAGCCGCACTTTGAATCAGTTCTCCGCCTTCATGGGCTAAAATTTGTGCGCCTATCAGTTTTCCCGTGGATTCTTCAGCTACCAACTTGATAAAACCATCCGTTTCAAAATTTGCTAAAGCTCTTGGTACGTTTTCCATATCAAGTACACGACTTATCGTATTTATTCCTACCGCTGAAGCTTGTACTTCGGTTAGACCTACCGTAGCAACTTGTGGGTCGGTGAATATAACAGCAGGCATGGTAGATAAGTCGAGTTGCGCATTTCCACCTGTCATATTAATTCCAGCCCTACTTCCGGCAGCAGCAGCAACATAAACAAATTGTGGCATATTGGAGCAATCTCCAGCGGCATAAATGTTAGCTGTTGATGTTTCCATCATACTATTAACAACAATGGCACCACTTTTATCTGTTTCAACACCAACATTTTCTAAACCAAGCTTTCCAGTATTTGCATGGCGACCCGTAGAGATAAGCAATTTTTCAGCGATTAATGTTCCTTCGTTAGTTTCCAATGAAAAACCATTGCTATCATAAGAAACATGACTTGCTTGCGTATTATTAAGTACCCTAATACCTTCTTTTTCAAAGCACTCTGCCAGTTTTTCACCTAATAACGGATCTTCAGCATATAAAAGGGTATGTCTGGCTAGAATTGTCACACGGCTACCTAAACGGGCATAAGCTTGCGCAATTTCCAGAGCAACAACGGAGGAGCCGATGACAACTAGACTACTCGGTAACTCTTCTGCAAATAAGGCTTCTGTTGATGTCCAATAAGGTGTATCAACTAAACCCTTAATTGGCGGAATGCTTGGTGTAGAGCCTGTTGCAATTAAAATGCGATCTGCAACCAGCTCTTCTTCACTACCATCAGACTTGTGAACTAGCAAGGTATTTTGATTTTTAAAACGTGCATAACCTTTAAGTAAAGATAGCGCGGGATTACTCTCTAAAATACGTTGATATTTAGCATCGCGTAGTTCTTCGACGCGAGCGTTTTGCTGATGTGCTAATAAGGAGCGGCTAAGTTGTGGCTGAATATTTTCTAAACCATCAAACGGGTTAGTACGTTGCTGATGCGCTAATTGCGCAGCACGGATCAATATTTTTGAAGGAACACAGCCGACATTTACACAGCAACCTCCGATTACATCGGCTCCTTCAATGATAGTAACTCTTGCTCCGCCTTCTGCTGCTTTAATCGCACTGGCAAAGGCCCCTGAACCACTACCAATAATGGCTACATGTAATTGTTCTGGCTGGATGTCATTTGACGAGCAACAACTATTCGTTGACATATTTTATTCCTCTTAAAAAGTTAAGCGGTACAAGTTTCATCATCACAGCGTTTATTCGCAGGAGAAACCATGTCCCAAATTGATACAGCAACCATTAGTCCTAGCCCCGTATAAGTAACGTATGAACTCCACCCGTACTGGAACCAAGGGTATAAAGAGAGTAAAACCAAAATGGGGCCAATTGAACCGATAAAACTACGGTGCCATTGACGATGGCTAAACCAGCCTAAGATATTCATTGCCAGCGCTAATACTGCAAACAGTGGTAACAACGTATTGATAAATACCCCTTCCCACTGACTAAGAAATCCCATCCCAATTGCCGCACCAAGACTAGCTATCGCGGGAAAACACATGGCGCATCCCATTGCCGAAACAAGTGCACCTATAGAGCCTGCTTTATCTCCGATACGCGTAACTAGTTCTAAGGGGCTAAACATTACTTATTTTCACTTTTTAAATTTGAAGGGTAGCCAGCGTTGGTAGTCGCTGCAATTAATGCATTGATGTTGGTTTTAGTGTCATCAAAAGAAACAACAGCTAGCTTAGGCTTGTAGGTAACTTTCGCATTTTCAACGCCATCAACATTTTCTAATGACTTTTTAACTGTGATTGGACATGTCGCACAGTTCATCGTTGGCACTTCCAGTGTAACTGTTTTTACTTCAGCAAAAGCACCAAAACTAGAAAGTGAAAGCAGTGCGGTTAATAATAATTTTTTCATAATTAGCTCCAAATTTTAAAATGTTATAAATTTCTTGATCTGTATATTAAGCAAACAAAAGTATCCAATAATTACTGGTCACTAAAATTGTCGCAACTATAGCGCTCAGCCAGAAAATGACTTTTCGTTGTTGCTGTTTCTTAGGAATTGCACAGGCCGTTCCCGGCTCACACTCTTCTACAGGACGGTAAATTTTCCAACCTGAGTAACCAAACAACAACACTACAAATGCGATAAATAATGGCCTATAGGGTTCAAATGCAGTTAAATTACCAATCCATGAGCCACTTACCCCAAGTAATAACAGGAGCAAAGGACCTACACAGCATACGCCTGCGCCTAATGCTGCTATGATGCCTCCTATCATTGGAAGGTTTGATTCTTTTTGATTCATATAGATACCTCATTAAGTGATAATGCAAGTGTATTGCATGTACCTAAGTACGGAGTCAAGGGTGATTTATAAAAAATTTATCTTTGATAATCTGCTACGACAGATACGGGGAATAAGCTAACTTGAATTAAGGCGCAGAAGTAAAATTGGATATGCTGTTTTAGTGGGAAATGGTAGTTAAGTGAATCATTTACTTCGGTTGCAACGAATCAATTATTGGGCAGTGGCTATCGTCATCATTATTTTGGCATTGTCCTAAATGTTCTTCCAAAGCGTGTTCTAACAACAACAAGTCAGCCATCTTTTTTTGTACTGCGATCAGCTTTTTATTAGCTAATTCTTGTACTTTACTACATGGACTATCGTTTAACGCAAGTAACCCTTCAATCTCATTTAGCGTAAAACCTAATTCTTGAGAACGCTTGATAAAATGTATTCTATTTACCGTTTCTTTCGGGTAATGTCTATAGCCCTGCATAGGCTTTGGTGGTTGTTTAATTAAGCCTTTGCGTTCATAAAAGCGAATTGTTTCGACATTTACACTCAGTTCTTTAGCCAACATACTTATGGTTCGTTTAGACACGTTATCAATTACCTTACTGACTTTTTGTTTACTTACTTTATATCTAATTAAAGTGACCATCAATGAATACCAGTTTAAACATCGCTAATTGATTTTGTTTTTTCTTCTATTAAATAAGTAAAGTTACCGTTGTTACAACAATATTAAACCACAACAATGTATGGTTTATCCTTTTTCATTATCAAAGTCCAAATTAGTGTTATTACATGCAGTTCTACATGAGTACACCCTAAAGATACTGTTAATATATCACAGGCAATTACGTAATGACACCACTTAAATAAACCTATATGATATGACACCATCTAAATAGACCTAATTAGGCAAAAATGTTCATAAGAGCATATTTACGAGCATCAACTTCTGAGCAAGATGCAAATAGAGCAAAAAGCTCATTAAAAAAATTCGTTTCTGGCTTCAGCAAACGAATTGCTTCTTTTTATATAGAAAATAAATCTGGTAATTCTTTAGATAGACCAGAGCTAATTCGTTTATTGGATGAATCAGAGTCCGGTGATGTTTTGTTAGTTGAATCAATCGATCGTTTAACAAGGCTAAGCCCTGATGATTGGAAAACTCTTGTAGCCTCAATAAATGAAAAAGGAATTAGTGTTGTTAGTTTAGATCTACCAACCAGTCATTTAACATTTGGCAGTTTTCCAAGTGATGATTTTATGAGATCAATACTTAGTGCTATTAATAATATGCTGTTAGAAATATTAGCGGCCAGTGCATATAAAGAATATCGAGAACGTGAACGTAAGCAAAAAGAAGGTATTGTAAAAGCACAGCAAAAGGGACTTTATCACGGTCGTCAGCCTGATTTAGAGGCTCATGATAGGATTGCCTCGTTTACTGAAGCTGGATTTAGTATTAATAAAACGGCTGAAGCAGTTGGAGTTAGTCGAAGTACGGTAATTAGAGTTAGAAAAAAGCTTAAAAATTTAGACTAAGGTTAATTTCGAGGGGATGGGCGCAAAACCCCAATATGTTTGGTCTAAAAAAATCGAAATTTTAATTAAAAACAAACTTAATATGTTCCATTGAAATTTATCATTGAGTGATGTTAATTGGAGGTTCAAATGTTACTCATTAAAAAAAAGCAAAGCCCAATACGCGGGTTATTTTACATTTCACTTTGTATTTCATTATCCATTGGAAGTTGCAGCTTGAATTCATATTTTCGATACGGCATGACTTTGCCACTTGAGTTTTACACTCCCTTAATCATTACTTTGATATTGCCTCTATTGAACTCAAAGCAAGGAACATTGCGTTTTGGGCCTGTTAAATTGTTTAGTTCTGGAAAATAGCGCGATTTTAAGAGTGTGATAGCTTAGATTTAAATGCTCGATGTGGAAGACTTACAATGAAAAATAGTACAGCACTAATATCAATAATCTTAGCGTGCTTATCTAGCGAAGCTGCAGCAATTATCCCTGGGGATAATACTGCATGTTATCCATTATCATATGATAGAGCTGCAATCAAAAAGCAAATAAAAGTGGATCTTCTTACTACGTATGCGGCCTTAAACACTATAAGTGGAGAGGAAAAACTATTGAATGACACTTACTCATCTGAACTTGAGAATATAAAAGTGGTATCTACTGAGTTTCAAAATTTTAAATTTTCTTACTCTGAGCGTGATGGCCAACTTTGTGGTTCAATAGTAAAAAAGTAATTAATTTAAAATAAGAGGTTAAACATGAAAGAATATTACGTTGTAGAAATTGGTTATAGTGGCGCTGGAGGAGATGTAGCTAAAAGATTTACATTGGATAAAGACAAAGCTCTTTGGTTTGCTGAGGTATTTTTTACAGGCCTAAAAACATTAGATAAAGAGTCTGGCTTTATAAAAATTATTGGCTCAGATAAAACTCTTTCTTTAACGATTTCTAATAACACCCTACCCCACGGCGGGATCGCACTTTGTAAAAAGGCTTTAACATCCGCCTCTTTTCTGATCTAATAACGCCCACATTGTCACTATCTACTTGTTAATTATGTCGTTATTTAGCCACCTTGAACTTGTGGAAGATAAGCGTTCTTTCATCAATCAACATCATGACCTTACTGATGTCTTATTTCTTATCATTTCGGCGGTTTTATCTGGTTGTGAAGGCTGGAAAGATATCGAAGTGTTTGGACACAGCAAGCTGTCTTGGCTCCGACAGTTCAGAGCATTTAAACATGGTATTCCAACGCGACATAGTATTGCTCGTATTCTTAAAACAGTGGAAACTGACTCTCTGATTTTGGCCCTGCTTAGTTGGGTTAACGAGCAACGAACTCAATCTGACAAGCCAATTATTGCATTTGATGGGAAAACTCTGCGTGGTGCCAGTAAAAAGCGTGAGGATAACTTACACTTGGTGTCCGCTTTTGATTGTGAATCTGGTTTAACTTTGTATCAGCGTACCGTAGAAAGTAAATCTAACGAGATCCCAGCAGTTAGGGCCTTATTAGATGTGCTCGATATTTCAGACTCTATCATCACACTAGATGCACTACATTGTCAGAAAGCGACACTCTCAGCACTGACTTCAAGAGATGCGGACTATTTGGTTCAGGTCAAAGCAAATCAGAAAACGCTTTATAAAGCAGTCGCTTCATGTTTTGAAAAAGCTTTTGAAGAAGAGGGAGATTTGCCTGAGGACGTACAAACCAGCAATGGGCATGGACGTCAGGAAACACGGATCACTTACGCTCTAAAAGCAGACAAACTGCCTAAAGAGATAAAAGAAAAATGGCCAGGGCTTACTTCGTTGGTCGCAGTCGAAAGGCACAATAAGTCCGACTCAATAATAAAAATAGACACGCACTTTTATGTTACTTCTGTCGAGCCAGATGCACAGATGTTGCAGAAAGCAATCCTCCATCATTGGCACATAGAAAATCAGCAGCACTGGGTGTTGGATGTCGTCTTTAAGGAAGACGCTTGCCAGATAAGCGAGCCGATTTCGGCGGAGAATATGGCGCTGTTCAGACGGGTTGTTCGCAACCTGGTAAAACAGCACAAAGGCCGTAAAGACTCGATACGCAGTAAGTGTGTTAGGGCTAGTTTTGACGATGAATTCAGGGCTGAGCTTATCTTTGGTTAATACTTGTTAACAAAGTATGCTCTCACCCTGCACCCTACCCAAATTTAATAGTATCAAGCTGCCCTTGCCCCAGTGTAGCGATTAAGAATTCGATTTACTCATTTATGGGCTTCGCGCCCCTTTCGAAATCGGCCTAAAAACAAAGTAAGAAATAGATCTTCCCATGCCAAATACATTTTCTACTCCAGCGGCTCAAATCTTGGCCATTTAGGACACAAGCATTAAACGGCTAATTCAAAGCTTAAACACTCTTAGGCTTTTTTGACTTTTTTCATCCCAAGTTTCGAGGACAAATAATGCTAAAGTATGCGCAGAGTGAATAGCAAGCCTAGCGTGGCGTGGTTTCAAATTATAAACCTTGCGTCCTTCCCTATGCGCTGAGCTAGCATGCGTTCTAAATGCACCAATGCCTCCCACAATTGACAACATCCCAGATATAATCCTCTTTAGATCATCATCTTGAACTAGTTTAGTGTCAAAACCTAAATCATCTCTTACTACTTTCCAGACACCTTGGAGATCTTGCTTTTGGGGGAACGGTAATTTTTTATCTTCAATGTATACCTTAAAGATTGACTCTAATATATTACATGCAGCGGAAACAGCGTCTCGTGGGGCTGAATTTACATTATTTAATGCGCGGTTAAACTCAGCTTCTATTGAAGGGATATCATGACCTTTAATTACCTCCAATAATGATTTGCTGGGAGCTGAACTACCGTCCCCCCATTGATAGCTATCTTGAGCTAATTCATCAGATAACTCCATGTATTCTTCAATGATTTTCCCTAGAATTTTAAGTGGAAATCAGATTCTTCATTAATTCGTCGTAACCAAGCTTGTATTTTTACTTGTTTAGACCCTACAGGCGGTTCACCTGGTGCGTCAGCATACGTAAATAGGTTATCTAATCCAACGTGTGACTCTATCTCATGCAGATTATCTGATAAAACAGCAATAACTGGAGCAGGAATTTTTTGATATGAGCATTACAAATGCTAACAGTTTATCAAGCATTTAGCAGGGTATAAAAGATCCACTGTTATTTTCATCTGGATATCTTGTTTCTAAGAATTAAGGCTACCTTAACTAACAACATTAAAGCTATACCATCATACTAACATCTTAAATCAATACTCACCCGCCCATAGTGCCATTGAACAACCCTGATTGAATTGCGCCCTACTTCAAGAAGATAAAAATAAATAAAAGAAAAATTAAATTAAACAAAGGACAAAAACGCAGATGCTGAGGTGTATGCTTTATATACAATAAATGGTATGATGGTATAGAAATTAACCGCTTAATTGAATTGCCTATGTCTTTGTATAATGATGTTGCGTTTGCATTTAACCAATTAGTTAGTGCGACTGAAGCACTTAACCAATTCCTTCATGAATGTGAGGTGGTTCATGCTGAATGCTATAAGTTACCAGCTTCAGCTGGTGATATGTCCGATACTAGTGGCTGGGAATTAGTAATCCCTGAAAAGCATACCGGCTTTACTGCATTAAGTATGGCCACAGGTTCTTTTGCCCGGTTTACGCCAGATTATAACCACTCACCTAAATACCCTTTTAGACTACCTGGCTTTATCCAATTGGCGCCAATTCATTATCAATCAGCTTCACAGCTGGTGGATGCATGTAATTTACAAAAAGTGATAATAAAAGAGCTCATCAACAGCAGCAAACTCAATCAAGGTCAAAAGCGAGAGCTAATACAGTCAATTTGCCCTAACGCTATTACCTTACAAATATACAGGCTGATCAAAGTTGCTGATGGCCCAGTTAAACGAGTTGGTTTTACTTGGTGTAACAAAAATAGTATGAGAACTATTAACAAAGAAGAGTTTCTTAAGTATTTAGCCGGCAGTAAAGATAACCCACCTTCAGGTAAAACTAGATCTGAATGGGCGCCATGGGTTGAAAAAGAAATTGAATTAGTGAAATCAAAACCTGGCGAATTTATCAAGGTGAAAAGACCTTTACCAATAACACCTAAGCTGAACGTTTCTTTCACTGATGACACTAACACGGTTATGTTTTATGGCCATGTACCTATCATTGTATTCGGTGATGAGCCTTGTAAGATCTCACCATTAAAGAGTTGTATCAGGACAACAAGTGAAGCTGAACATTACAATTATTTAATCAAAAGACTGTATGTAGTGAATGAATAGATTTTGAGGTTAGTATAGGCCTTGTTGATCAAATGCAGCTCTCTAACAAATTCACTTAACTTACTGATATTTAGGCAGACCAAGGGTGTTGATCTTATTTAGCGCCTTCACTTTGATCATCGCTTCAACTAGTTGGCGATTGTAATCACGCGCATTTAGCTTAGCCCCCATCAACTGTTTAAAACGGTACATCGCTGTTTCTGCTAATGAGCGCACATGATATCCACTGAGCTTTTTCCATTGTGCGATTCCTAACT
>NZ_JAKGBH010000081.1:0-11438 GCF_021532515.1 Pseudoalteromonas sp. PAST1
TACAATCGCCAACTGGTTGAAGCGATGATCAAAGTGAAGGCGCTAAATAAGATCAACACCCTTGGTCTGCCTAAATATCAGTAAGTTAAGTGAATTTGTTAGAGAGCTGCATTTGATCAACAAGGCCATGTCCAATGTGCAGTATCTGAGCAGCGATAGTTAATTAGTAAATCAATATTCTTGAAATCTAACTCTAGATCTCGCGCAATTATAGGCTCGTGATGTGCAATTCTATTTCTTAATCCCCTGACATTCTCAAGAAGAACCCTCAATTTATTTCGCATTTCCGGCACTGATAAAGTTACTTCATGATTAGGAAATACTGTACGCAAGAATGGAGTCCATAAACGATCATCAAACCTTCTCGTTAGCAGTTTCTCCCAAAATACAAACTTTAATTCGGGAATAACTTTTCCTGTTGTGTTCTGTCCATTTCTGGCATTTATTAGATCACGTCTTGGGCTATAGCCTCTATCAGGGTTTGGTAAACTACGCTCAAATGTAGTATTCCAAGGCCAATTTAACCCATATTTTCTCTCCAAGGCTTCAGATACAGCGTTTCTAAAAACCACCTCACAAAGGTGAAGTGGCGCAAAAAACGCCGCAGACACTTGTGCATTCCATGCATAGAGCTTTAATGCTTGCTCTGTACTCAACGCTGTACCATTAAAAACAATTTGTTCATATGTACTCAACCTTGAGTCAGATAATGACCTTTTGATATTACTTGACGGCATCGTCAACTCCTTTTACAATTCACTTACTAGCTATGGGATATGCTGGCTTTATGCCTCCCCCTGTAGACATACGAAGAAAACAAAAAAACCTGCTTTATGCGGGTTTTTTTGTATCTTAAAAACCTATATGGGCTAGCTTGGTCGTAGCAATTACCCTTTCAAATTCTTTACCTATCACTTACTCTTTTAAACCGAGGGCTGGCACTGTCTTATACAAATCATTCAATGCATCAGTTAATTGTTGTGGATCAGGTATAATGTACGTATCGGTCACATCATCGCTAACATTTCCTATAGCCATTTAAAATTTGTACATTTTAAACAGCCGTAGTAAAAGTTATATCCGTCTATGTATACGCGAGTTGTTGTTTGAAGTGACTTATAAATTTATAGTGGAAAGTGTACCAAACTCATAACAACCATATAAAACAATAATATATAATAGTGAAAGATTAGTAGTCGAAAAGGAGTGACCAAAAGGGTGGCCGTTCAAGTAAATTGGACATTTGGGCTTGTGGTGTCTGAAAGCTGAGAAAGTGTTCAGAATTCAGCGTTACTTAACCTTTCAAGCTTGCTTGTTCTAACTCCTATTTTGCGCCCTTTAAATTACTATTCTATAGGTTTTGGTTAGCAATTTTGCCAATAAAGCCAGAGACTAAAGCCAATGATTTTTTATTTTGGCTGGCATGCCTATACATACAAGCAGAACGCCCAAAGCCTAATGAAGGTTCTTTTTCCTCGTGAGAAAAGAATGCACTTGAACTAAATTCAAATAAAATGCCAGCCACATTACGACCTGCATTTTTGGTTGATACATGTTCCTGCTCTTTAGCGAAATTCGTAATTGCTCTTTGAATTTCCATATCATAGTAATGAACATTACTAGCTACCGCTACTCTACCTTCCGGCAAAAGTACATCAGTCACGTCCAATGCTATCAAGCCATACTTATTTTTTCGATTCGCACCAATGCGTGTGTCAATCTGACTTGATGCTTTTTTAATGCGAGCGGCTAATTTCTTTATGGACTTGATACGCTTACATTCTACGTACAATGTATCTTTACCTATATTAACAACAACGTCACAGTCATCTGTTAGATCAACTTCATATCCTCCTTTGAGAAACCTAGAGGCGATATTGAGTTCAAAAGCGAAATCTCGTGCAGGGTCATCATTTTCCCCCTTTGCATTCTTTTTGATTGCTTCAGCTCGCAAGCTCTTGCCTGACATAACATGCTTAATACGACTTTTTAAGCCCTCTTGCTTACCATCTTTAAAAGTGTTCCATAAACGGATAATCTGACATGCCTCGGTCGCAGCTTGCATAAAATGATAAAAATCATCAATTAAGTCCTGTTCCGTTGGTACTTTAGCTCCAGGGCTAACAAAAGTTTTTAGCAAACGTTCATAGTCTCCCATTCGAGTACTTTTATACGGGAAACCCAGCTCATCGGATAGCCATTGGCACGCTTCTGAGAATTCTTTTCGACGATCCTTAAACTCTCCTTCATACATTGCCGTTTTACTTATTTCCAACATTGAAATGCTCATATATCTCCGAAATCTAGCAATTATTAAAGCCTTAATAAACGGCGAAGAATTGTAGACTACAATAAACAACGAAGGAGCATAAGCCAACAGTGTTTGCATCCACAGTTTTATAAATGCTAAATGCACTTAGGTCGATAGGTGACCAGCAGCGTAGCCGACCCCAGTAGCCCAAGTTGTTTCGAACATTGAACTGAAAAGAATACGAGCACGAGCTTTTAATGTTTTTGCCATAGACACCTCCTTAAATTTGCCTGCCGTGGTTGATAGGACCATTTGGATACTTGCATATCGAATAAGCACAAAAATAAGGGCTACGGAGCCAACAAACGCCCAAGGAATCGAACCTTGGCCTACCTCCCCCATCAGCCTAAGTACACTCTTTTAAGAGCTATTTAAAAACACATATCTAAATTAATTAAGACTTTACTTTATTTTCCATATTCTGCAACCTATTCACTATCCATCTATAACTGCATGGTTTTAGCTCAACTAAATCAGACTCACGTCTTTCCGCATTAAGCGTATCAAGCCGTTCTAGAAACTGGTCATATACCTTTTGATACCTCACTACCGTATGAGTGCGAAAGTATTCATTGATCACGTCATCAATTAGGTCATGGATTTCTTGGGGTAATTGCTTGGTGTGATTACCTTTGGCTTTATGCCTTGGCGTCAGTGCGTTTTTATCCCAGCCGCTTTCCACAAAGGTTTTGTTCCAATGGGCTAGCGTGCGCCATGACGGTGGGCTGCTGTCGTTTATCTCCGTCGCCTTTTGCGTAATAAACGGGGTTAACCATTTCTCGGTATAGGCTGGAACACTTTGTTCAATTGCGCCTTGCACATACTTATAACGGCGCTGCATTTCTTTTTTGGATGTAACATCTTCCGCCGCCTCAGCTTTAGGCTTTTTGACGTTACTGAGTGGTTTAAAGGTTAACTTGGTTGGTAGCTCACACCGTGCGATGGCTCTGAGCTGGCCGTTTGACACCAGTTGCTCAAGCCTTGGCTTCGCAAAATTAAACCGCCCACCGCTTTCAATATCCGTCAACACTACATCTGTACCCACAATGCTTTCAACCGCAAAGTAAGAGCATGAAAGCTCCGATAGGCGTTTTACTAAAATCAGGTCGGGGTTTTGCAAATCCATTGTGGTGGCATTTCCTAAAACGACGGCAAAGCATAAGTTCAAATAACGTATACCCTAGTTAAACATCACCAATACCGATTAAAAGTGTTCATTTAGGGTGGTTTAAGGCGTTAGTACGCACTATGTTTATTTAGTTTAGATGCTAAATGAACAATTGCCATGAGTAAGATTGGATATGCGCGAGTTTCAACCACAGATCAGTCTTTAGATTTACAAGTAGACAAACTTGAGGAAGCGGGCTGTGACAAGGTGTTTACCGATATGGCATCAGCGTCGAATACCAAACGCGATGGGTTTCAAGCCCTACTTAGCTACCTTCGTGCTGGTGACACCTTAATTGTGACTCGAGTCGACCGTATCGCTCGTTCCGTACTTGACTTACAAACCTTAGTGAACCACCTAAAATCCAACGATATTCAGCTACAAGCGCTAGAGCAGCCCATCTCAACCGACTCTGCCTCAGGCAAAGCTTTTCTAGATATGCTCGCCGTGTTCGCAGAGTTTGAACTCAATATCAGAAAAGAGCGACAGCTCGAGGGCATTGCAGCCGCTAAAAAAGCGGGTAAATACAAAGGCCGTAAGCCAATATCCGACAACACCAAACAAAGCATTTTATCGCTACGCGCAAAAGCTACACCAGTCAGCCAAATAGCAAGCACGGTGAACGTTTCAAGAAACACGGTTTATAAAGTTATCAATCAAGATATTAACAAATGAATTAACTAGGTATAACATATTGAGCTTTGCTATCTGCTTGTGAAAAGGAATAACAGTGGAAGTATTGATACCATTTGCTAAAGATAAAAATGGCTCTCTCGCATTTGTCGATGAAGTAGAAAACGGTTTAGAGTGCAATTGTTTTTGCATCAGCTGCGATATGCCTCTTTCCGCGCACAAGTATAAAACGAACATAAGACGCGATCACTTCAAACATGCACCGAAGGTAAACTCCAAAGATAAGCCATGTGAGATAAGTTATAAACGCGCTATTTTTTGGTTGTGCCGTAATATACTTGCTACCAATTCTAGCATTCATCTTCCTCGATATGTCGGTTATCCAAACAGTGATAAATCCGATGAGGGAGTGTTGATCACTGAAGAAAAGGTATACGACTATCAATCTAAAGTAACATTGAATCCAGCCATTGAAAGCGCGCAAAACGAAATTGCTATCCTACACACCAATGACCTCGACATCACCCTTGTTTTAACGCTAGAGAGCTCTTCTTACCAATTTAGCTCTACATACAACCAAAAGTCCGCCATTGTAGTTGTCGACGTGAAGGATTTTAGAAAGTACGTTGAAGGCAAAGTAAATGGCTACAGAGAGCAAGTTGAATCTGAATTACTTGAGAAGCAAAGCATCAAGCATTGGCATTACCACCCACAGCAAACACAAAGGTTTACAGAGTTTTATCGTAGTAAAAATCAAAAAATACAACTCACTAAAAAGGAACAAGCACAACTTAAGTGGGAGGAACAACAGCAACTGGCAGAAGAGATCGAGCCGTTATATGACCCAGTTTATGGATTTCAGCAAAACCCCCGCTATAAAAGAAAACCGACACGTGCTTTTAGGGAAATTATTGACCTAAACCCCGCACCAAAACAATACGAAACAAGGTGGTTTAGATGCCCATCTTGTTTTCATGTTTGGAGCCGTTCAATTGAAGATGTGCCATACTCCAAAAAACTAACTGAATGCTCTCATTGCACTTCACCTGTCAAAATAGATTAACTTCTGGCAGTCTTAATTACCATACAAACTCAAGGCGTTATACCAAATGAACAAACAGATACCAGCTCCACTTATCGCTGTGTCAGCGGATGCTCTGTCAAACTTAGAAACTCACGCATCTATGGACTCTCTGTTCATGTACTCCAACGCTCCTGGGGAGCCACCTGAAGGTAGTAAATCGGTCAAAGCCCTTGAATGGTTAAGAAGAGTCAATAACCAATCCAATGAACCTTTAGATATCTTGGGTAAGCTTATAGAAAATTATATGGAAAACCCTGATTATCAGTCAGAATACACCGAAATAATGTTTCAAAAAGTTGAAAACAAAGCTTACCAGTATGTTCAAAATATTAGGAAATGTTTGTCTAGATATGGACTTGAATATCATCAAGGTGGTCTTATATTAGATGGGGCTAGCGCTCCGATAAAGTCTTTATCTACCATCATCAAAAACCGAGACTTACCAGCTATAAATGCAGAATTCGACAGGGCTCTAGAAAATTTAGTTCGTGACCCAAGAGAAGCAATATTGGCAGCTTGCAACATACTTGAAGCAGTCTGTAAGACTTTTATCGAAGATGCAGGCTTAGCTATGCCTGCTAAAAAAGACCTACAGGGAGTTTGGAAAGTCATAAAAGACGAGCTCGGCTTTGATATTAGGCAGATTCAAGACGAGGACCTAATTCGAATCCTGAGTGGGTTATTTTCAACAGTTAGTGGTATTGGAGCCTTGCGTACTCATGCAAGTGCCGCACACGCTGAGGGAAGAACTCGCTATAATATAAAACCCCGTCACGCTCGACTAGCAGTACATGCCGCACATACCGCAGCCGTGTTTATTATAGAAAGCTGGGACGAGAAAAAGGTAAACTCTTGACTATATTGCCAATGCTGGGGCTAGCTATGCAATCTTACTTGTTCCATTTTTATAAGTTTTAACTATCGTTGCAGCATAAAGGGAGCATCTTCCTCAACCCATTCACATACCCACGCTTATAGATCTCATTTCCATCAGCGTCTTTGACTTGACCTGTGGGCATGACTTCCCAGCCTTGTTTATTGAAAAGTTCATCAGAAATTGCCGCTTTAATAGCTTCAATTTCCAGCGGTACCAGTTGTTTGTTTTCGAGTGTGGTATTGGTTTTATCGCCTTTGGTTCTGTCTATAAACAAGTCTGAGTTGGCTTTTAATGTATTGAGCTGATCGCGGTATTTGTTACGTTCGGCAATCAAAGAGCCGACTACGGCTCTAATCACTGGGTCGTCGATGGCATCCAGAATATGTTGGTCGTTGCTGTTCAATAACTGTTTTTGGCGTACTGAGAGCGGCTTTTTACACGTTGTGCCTGCATAGGCAGCCCAAGCCTCAATTAATTGCTGAAAATGTTTTCCTGTGCGATTACGAATGGTTTGTGTTGATGGGCCGCCTTGCTCTTTAGACAGCCGCCCGATCGTTGCCATAGAAAAGTCGAGAGGCGTTATTTTACTTTGTTGCTCAAGCACAGCATTCAATACCGTTAAAGCATTGGCGGTTCTTGTGGTGGCGCTTGCGCATAGCTCTTGCAGTACAATGATTGGGTCAACTGGATTAGCCATTTTTCTTCACTCCTAAAGTGGCTGTTGCCATGTTTGCTAATGTTCTGATGCTAATGCCTGTATTACTTTCAATCGCTTGTACACCTTGCTCGAGTAGGCCTGCGTCTTTCAAGTAAGCTTCAGTATCAAGGTAAGTTGAAAGCATTGTCATGGCTTTGCTTTTGTCTGGCTCTTTAGTGGCATTTAGCATGGCATTGACCATCACATTGCCAAGCTTAAGCTGTGCTTCGTCGTCAAGCTGCATCAAGATTGGTTGGTAACCCATGCGCATCAGCATGGTGTTTAGCATGTTTGATCTGTGATTAATGGCCGTGGTTTTCTTTAAGTCATCTTTTAAGTCTACAAATACTTCTGCGTCATCGCAGATTTGGATCAGCTGCCTAAATTCAGATTTCGTGTCTAAAAAACTAAAAAATGGTGATATGTCTTGTGCCGAGCCAAGCGCAATCACTTTATCTTTGCGGTCGTGCTCTTCCCTATTTTGCTCAATACTTAGTACCTTACGGATCACCTGAAAACACGCAACTAAGTCTTTACAGTATTCATCGGCTTCAGATTTTTGTCGCTCAATACGCCTGTCTATGCTGTTTAGCTGGTCACGCTTGTTAAATGGTGTGCCATTAACCTCACAGAAATACTCTTCATCCAATAAGCTCGCTTGCTCGCCCTCGAGTTCCGCAGCAATTTTGGCCGCTTCTGTGGCGTGATAACTTAGGTTGTTAAAGTGAGCCACAAGCGATTGGATGTAGCGAATGCTGGTAATAAACCAGCGGCAGCGAATACAGTTTTCAATACCATGGGGCACTGGCGCGTGTAGATCGGCTTGGTTTCGATTCGCTTTTTTGAGTTTATCTCCGCCATTCCAACACCCAGCAATTGAGGCATGTTCAACCAAGGGCGAGGTGTTTCCTCCAGCTAAACAAATGCCTATCGACTTTTCTTGCCACCCAGCTGGGTTACGCACTCTCAATGCAGTTTGTAGCGATTCAATGTCTTTGAATGCAGCTTGTAAGCCGATTTCTTCAATGGATTTATTGGCTAGGAATGACTGTAAACTATCGTCTTCTTTGTCGATTATTTTGCCTTCGGCCTCGCGCATTTTCTTGGCCATCATCACAGGCGTGAGCTTGGTGTAGTGCAAAGTCATGATCAAACGACTGTGGCCAACCAACAGCTTTGACAATATCGGTGTGGGTATTTCCCCCTCAATGGCGTAGCAAGTGATCAACGAAACGCGTAATGCATGCAACGGGAATAGCGGCCTTCTGGCATTTTGAGGGTCAACAAAATGCACTTTGGCACCATCTCTTAAAGTATGCTCTTTTTTCGCCACATCGTGCTCGAGTTGGGCAAGCAAAGCCGCCCAAAGCGCGTTAACATAACCATCTGTAATTGGCATGCGCCGTTCGCGCTTACGATACGCAGCGGCATTGCGAAACAAAAAGCAAATATCACCAATTTCACTGCGCTGAATTTTGGTCTTGGTGCTGCCAAAGTGTTTGTAATCTAAGTCATAAATAGAAGTTGGCTTGTTGATTGGGTTGTACTTTTCTTGCCAGTTTCTGAGCTTTTCTAACCAATACAACACCTCTTCGTGTTGCCATGGGATCACGTATCCCCGAGTTATTTCATCTTTGTTTCTATCTGCGGTTTTATTGGTATTTATGTACATACCCGTCATCACATCACTAATATCTGGCGTAATAATGCGGTGGAATACCCCTTTTTGCCATGGGCGCTTATCGCTGCCTTCAGCAAAATGATGTTGCTCATTCATTCGCCACTCGCCATTGCTGTAACGCCATGTATCAGCCTCGCCCGAATCCAGCATTCGCACTTGAAAAGTTCGCAAAGGTAGCTGCAATTTAAGGTATAAAGCCATGGCACGAACAGGTGACCAAATTAAGTAAATACAGTCACCCTTTTCTAAGGTTCTAAGTGCACCATCTATTCTTATTTGCCGCTGTTTATCTAGCGTGTGTTTTTGCCAAACACAATCGGGGTCTGCTTTGTCTATCACCGACTCATCAACCAAAATCCAGTCTTTTAAAAAGCGAGCGTTGGTGAAGAAGATCTCACTGTAGTCGATGGCCCACTTCCATTGCTTAAAGTGACCCCGAGGCGCGGGGCATAATATGCTGCGCAGTTGCTTAATATAGGCGTAGGGTAAAGCGTTGTAGACAGTCTCCTGTCTTCTTACAGGGCTTTGTTCTTTATCAAAGGGGTTTTGAAATAGCGGCACAAGATCGCCATTATCATCTGGCTCTGAGTAGTAGGTATCAATTATCCAATCAATAAAGCGGCATACATCGTTGTTTTGCCTAACACGGTAGCCTTCGTTCAGCTCAAACGACATAAGAAATTTGTTGTAGTCTTGATCTGCCAGTGTAAATAGCTCAATGGGATCGGTAATAAATCGCGGTACCAGGTATTCATCTAAAAAGCGAGCGATTGCGGCGCGTGAATGATCAATGCCGTATTGCTTTTGTTCAAGCCAAGTTGAGGCCAGTTCCCGCCAAGTCTCCCAGCCAGAACCGTTTTTCTTGATAAACCAATTGAACTCATAATCCTGTGTTTTCATGGTTTATATCTCCTTAATTTAGGGTACTTACCGCTAAATAGCCCATCTGGGTCAATATCTTCAAACCCTGATTCCATCACGTTTTGCCAGCTCACGCTGACGTCTTCTTTAAACTCGGCATAGTGTTGGCCATCAAGGTTTTTTGACGCTCTTTCACATGCCAACGTCACATCTCTAATACTCGGTTGGGTATATACAGCTTGTGATAACAACGAAGCGTGGTGGAGTGCCTTTTTGATCAGCCTTGGATCAATGCCCGTACTCGACATACGTCTGCCATAAGCATGACGATGGGCATGTGGGGTTCGTCCTTCAGGTTTTGATACAACAAGGTTGATACGAGCCATGGCCGCTTTATAACTTTGGTTAAACGCATTTAGGGTAAGCGATTGACCTTCGTGTGTTTGTGAAAACGATACAAATGCGTAAGGGTGCATTCTTGGCAACGGTAATAGGTAAAGTAAGTATTGCTGCCACAACTTGACAAATAGCTCACCGTAAAAGGCTGGAAACCAGTGCAGTTGAATGTAGTTTTCGTCATCATCAACCACTTTGGTTTTCCAGCCAACTCGAGCGGTACCCGTCATGCGGTTACGAGGAATTAAGTTATAGTTCTCAGACAAATACGCTGCGCGTGTTTTTTGTCGTTTGCGGCCAGTCCAGTTATTTGGTGCTCTGCCATCTTCGGGGTGGTACAAACGTACTATCACACCACTTGGGTTTTCTGGGTCGTAAAACACATCATCCACCCAAAGGTGTAAAGCATCACTTTCTCGTACACCGGTGCCATGCATCAGCAACACAATAAGCTGATCACGCAGTGCCACGCGCTTATCTCTGGCTTTGCCTAAACCTTCAATAAAAAAGGGTTTAAAGAGCTTTTCTGGAAATGAAATGGCATCACCATCAACCTTTAGCACATCCTTTTTACCACGTACCTTGCGTACGGTTTTAAGCACACTGGGTAAAGGGTTACTTTTGATATGGCCTAAAAAGTTGTACTGATTGCGTTTGTACCATGCAGCATAGTTAAGGCGTTCTTGATGAGAGCTGGCTTGTTCAAATGGGTTTAAGCTGGTTGTATTTCTGTTATTGGCGAGCCAATCCGTTAAGCCATTTAGCGCAGATAAAAGTTGATTTACGTTTGCTGTAGAGCGAGGTAACCAATATAAACCCGATGGATCATTCCCCTCAGGACTAATGGTACCCAACGATAAACGCATTACAAATGATTGAAATAACTTACTGGCGTCTGAAAATAACCCTGTGTTGGCTTCCATGTACTCGAGCAAAAGCTGGCAAGCAAACGTAATGCGATTCATCCATGGCAAACTTTTAATGTGCGACTGACTTATAACGTAATCAAGTAAGGGATCGAATACACCATATTCGCTAAGCAACACAGGTACTTCAATCAATAAGCCTGAATTATCCGTTTTAACTTGCGCAAGAACTTTGACTAACACGGTAACTAAACCAATTAGTGCTGAAGAGTTTTAGTAGATTAGTATAAGAAATGCTATTGATCTAATGAACTGAGATCTAGTTTTTTACTTTAAAAAGATAGGAATTAGTATGTTTTAGTATACTTTTAGAAGCTATAAATAAAACTTATACTTCAAACAACACGAGTATTCACTTTGTACTTTTCTATTGTCCATAATTGAAAAAACCGGCCTGAAGAGGCCGGCAATTTCGCCCAAGTCCAGTGGTCGTAATGCCAAACGTGGAGCATGGGATAGCTATAAAATAGTAAACATACTACGTTCAAATGCAAGTAAATTTACAACTTAGTATCAAGCGGTAATTCAGTGAAGCTCATGTCTTTTAAGTGATAATCGTATAAGTATTTACCTTTGTCTTTAGGGTTTTTGTAATACTTTTCGTTGTATTCGCTCTTATTTTCTTTTTCCCATTCCTCAAAAAATACGTATCGCAGTTCGCTAATATCCACACCATCGTGAACTACTCGCGCCTAAAGGCATCGAGCTTCCAAGATAATAGCCTAAGCTACTAACCTTTCTTTTTTGACGCTTCGTTGGACACCGCTAGTCGAGCTTTTGACTCGGCTAGTCTTACGATTGCCT
>NZ_JAKGBH010000082.1:0-11409 GCF_021532515.1 Pseudoalteromonas sp. PAST1
AATCAAAACACACCGCCAAGTGAAAGAGCCGTAAAAACTTCACGCGCTTTAAGTCAGAAAAAAGACTAGTTACCTCTTGCTTGACTCGCCCTTGAAAGGGTGAGATTGCGCAAGCCTAATGTTCAATTCAAAAAACTTCTAAAATCTTCGCTTTTCATTAAATTCCTCACTATTCTGAAGGCGCATTGATACCAGAGCTAATTACGCAACAGTCATTAAAACGCCACAGTAAATATAAGTAGTCTTCAAGACCTGGGATGGTTCTACCACCTGCCGCTGTAGACCATTTATGTTCAGACTCTCCCAATGGGTGACAGCACTTACCATTTGGGGAGTTTCTATCAGCTTCTGCTACGGGATGAAGCATCGAAAGCTTATACTGGGATTTGGGGATCATTGGCCAAAACTCGGGTTTACACATTGCATCCTCTCCGATTGTTTTTCTAGCCAACCCCTTTCGGTGCAAACTCGCAAGTACACGTTGTGTCAAAAGAGAAGTTACACGCGGCCCAGACTCACCATGATAAACATTTCCAGTAAATGGATAGAGACTTCCGTCGCAGCCAGCACAACCATATGTAGATTCTTGAACATCTCCTGCTGTAATTGCGGCACAATCCGCAGTACACCACGCTTTTGCAATTGGATTTGCAAATATAAATGCTTCTGGGGATAGTAAAATTGAGAGCAAATCATTGTTCCAAGTTGGATCAATCTCGCTAAGGTACATCAAATCAAAATCTGTATATTCACCACCACATTTAGGCAAATACAAAATTTCCAACATCGCAAATAATGGGTATGAATAGTAATGGTATTGGTACGTTGCCAAGTCTGCACCACCGGAACTTTTAACATCCACTCCAGTCGACAATGAAAATAGATCATCCTGAAGCCTAACTCCCCCTAATGCGGGTGCACACCATGGAACTCTCACATGTTCGACTAATCTAGACGGCTGCCAAAACCCCAGTTGATAGCCAAACTCCGGGATTCCAAGAGCATCATTACAAGCACAAATCGATTGGTCAGGTGCAGCCCCGTTTGGTTTTGGACCAACTCCCATCAATCGCACTGGTAAGAAGCACGACCAACAAACTTCATTTATTATATTGCTAAATACATTCGCGTTATTGCATGCGTTACCTTCGGCTTTTGTTTGCGTTGAAAATAAAGCTGCTAAGAAAATAAGGAAAATCAATGTAAAGCGCATTACAATTGAACCACTTTTGACTCTAACCAATTAAATGCGATTAGAAAGTAATGCCAAGCGGTATCCCAGATTTGCTTTGCTACAGTGGGGTACTCGTAACTTAAATAGACCCCACCCAAAACGCCTAACCCAACTAAAATTAATTTCATTTTTCACTCCAATCGAATTGACGTACCAGTAAATAGCCATTGCTTTGTGTTTCGATTTTGCTTGGTGTAGCTTCCACTTTAAATTTCTCAATAACTTGTTTAGGCAAAATGAAAACTGGTGCCCCAAACTCATTTCGAAACTTACTAAGGTCATCCCACCCTTTGTCTTTATCCATATGGGTTAGATGAATCTGAAACTGTCCTGATATCAATTTTAATTCTTCCTTAACCCAATCAACCTGTGACTTCACATAGGGATCAATTACAAAAATGTTTAAATGCATAGGGTATTGTTTTAAAGGGTTTGTTATGTCGCCAGCTCGGGCCAATATTTCTCCACGGCCATTTTTGATATCTTGAGTTACGCGAACAGTCGTATCTATTAGCCACTGCTTAGATTCATCTGACGTGGGGAGAGGGTAAGTTTTATATTTCTTCCAGAACCTTTCTTTTGCTAAACGTTGCTTCTCAGCCCAATCAATCTTGCCTGCTGCAGCTTTCATTTGCTCTATGATGTCAGGTTCGTCAATATTGAATAATTGGCCTAATGGCTCTAACTTGAAATCGCCTTGTTTTTGGTCAAATTGCTCTTTTGCATATTGCGCATTCAATGTGCCCGGAGCAATAAGATGCTTATTACCATTTCTTATGACGATAGTTGGTACACCGGTTACATTAAACTCTTTAAATCTTAGTGGGTTTATTCCTACATTTGGCTCTACTTTTGATATGGCACTTAATTTCTGAATAAGCTTCATCGTCGATGATATGTGTGTAGCCCCTTTTTCTAGCCCTCTAAATAAAATTGTTAAGTTATGCTCTTTGGCCACTTGGAAGGCATCAATAAGTGCTCTTCTGGGCATTGAGAAACTTACGAAAATAGCGCCATCTGTACCTTCTAATAAATCAATCTTATTTTGTTGTTGTGGAAGTGCTCTCTTCATTGTTTCACTGGAAATAACAACAGCCTGATCTGCAATTGACTTGGCTAAAGCTATATCGTTTTCTTGAATTGTTGGCTTATCTATATCTTTTAACCACCCATTTTCTTTGGCTTTCTCGACAGCCTTATTCGCAGCGTCTTGAAAACTAGAAACATCATATTTGTTTTTTTGATTGGCACTTACGGAGACTGAGAACGCACACAGCAAAAGTATCGACTTAAAAAATTGCATATGCTTTCCCCAAAATATCCTCTTCATTTATTGGCCCCCAAAACCTGCTGTCATAGCTATAAATAGTCTCACCAACCATAAAGAATTCATTTTCATTCAAGGTAATTTGTCGCTCATACTCTTTTGGGTTTAACTGTAAGAAATTAATGGCATGCGTCATTCCAGCAATTTTGGATTCGACTCGATTTACAAGCATTTCATTTGGCGAGAACTTGATTTCATCGCCAGGAACTCCAGCTGCAATTTTTATGAAGTTCAACCCTTTATCAAAATTTTTATCTTCCTTGTTAAATTTGAATGCAACTAAATCTCCCCTTTTAATATCCTTATCACGATTGTCGACTATGAACATGTGAGCATACAAACATTGCTCTTGAAATGTAGGAAAAGAAAATGTGAAGCGAGCAAAAAATAATTCCGCTAACCAATATAAGCCAAGTAGTGTAAGGCATACTATGACTGTGCTTTTCAACTTTATGCTATTCATAGCTAATTGTTTTTGTGAGAACGTAAATAAATTCTACAGTGAGATTTTTGAGTAATTCTGAGATTTTCTTTCGTATTGAATTTTTTTTGGCGATTAAGAAAGTATTTGTGGTACATTAACGACATACTAAAGTCTCCTCCAAAGAACTCTAGTATAAAAAAGGTAGCCTTTGGTTGAGGCTACCTTTTTTGTAACTTATACATTTTCTGTCTTAAATGTGCTTATTTAATTAAAGTTTTTAATATCTCATCAATTTCAGAGAATTGAACAATACCATCAAGTATAGGGTTCCTAGGTCGTGGAAACTAATTCTAAATTTCTGTGTCCCAAAAGTCGAAAGATCTATATGGTCAAGTCAAATCTCTTTCGCTAGTTACTCTATACCCGCAGAGTAGTTTTTGAGGTAACCAGCGATATCTCTCACCGCATTGCCTTGAAGTTCAGCCTTTGCTTTAGCACCTTACTTTATGCGTATTTCAATCATTTGTTAATTGTAACTGCTTCTACAGCCATTGTTAATTGATTATCAGCAAACGCAGGCTTAAAACGGAAACCTATGCGATACAAGCAAGTCATTAGCTTATCAATGCTGAACTTTTCAATTCGCCCATTAACTAAATCGCTCACGCGAGGTTGCGTTAGCCCTAATTGAGCTGCAGCGTCGGCCTGTGACCAATTTTTGGCATTGATAATGTCACGAATGACAATCATCAGATCTGATCGTGTCTGTAATTCAGAGGCTTCTGCTTTATCTTCGGTGATTGCATCAAAGATATTTGAGTATTCAAGAGTCATCTTAAAAACCTTATTGATTAACTTATAAGCACTATATATCAGCAATGATATATATACAAGTGTTGATATATTTTCATTTAATTTCTTTTTGCATTAGCTTGTACCGCTTCTTTGCAGTGTCCATAGCCTGTTTATCGACTTCGTTAGTCGTCTTGGTAAACGAATGCAAGATGAACACTGTATCTGCAAACTTAGCAACGTAAATCGTTCGATATGCTGGCCTGCCGTTCTCTATTAGCTCAACTGCACCAATGCCTACACTTTCCTTTAAGTGCTTAAACTTGCTAAATGGCTCTTTGTTTTGACAAATAGCGTTTAAATCATTTGCAAAGCGCTTTTGAATTTTATCGGGCAACGCTAGAAACTCTTTTTTTGATTGATTGTTTATAAACTTAAATTTTTTCAACTTCCTAATGCCCTGTCATTTTTATTCTTGAATATACGCTATTAATGGCGTCTGATAATTGCAGTAGATTACCGTTGTATTTATCTGTCACAACTTGTCTCGATGCATAACCAAACAGATCCGCTACAACACCATGATCAACATTTTTGGCCAAATGGATTACTAACGAGCCGCTCAATAATTTTCAACCTTTCAGCAACATTTGAGCCCAATTAAAAGTTGTTCATTTTTTATGAATATGGCAGTAAAAATAGCTGCCATATTCACATATCATTTAATGAATTGTCTGAGTGATATCTATGAATTCAAAACTATCGTCATAACATCTACCTACAACATAATTTGTGCCTTTTAGCTTATCCTTGCTTAATTGGATAATATTATGAGAATGCGTTAGTAACTCACCATTTAACTGCCATGTAGTCGCAGCAATTCGACCATCCGAGTCATTACAGTTGAGATGTAATTCAAACACTTGATCTGTTTCATGCATATTAATACTTCCGGTTGGTTTCTGATTTGGTATCACGTTCACTTCAAATGACTGCGAACCAGTCTGACCAAACTCAGTTTCAACATCGACGCGGATAGAATGATTGCCAACTGATAAATCTCCAATACTTTCTCTATAACGCTTGCTTTCCATGACAAGCTCGCCATCCAAGTACCATTTATACACTGCAACTCTATCATCTGGGTGTGAAAGCCATACACGAGATCTAAGTGATACATCTAGTGGATATCTCAGGTATTCATTACTGAATGTACGCACAATCTCAATTTCTAATGGTGTTGGAGGTAAAACTTCTACAATTTGGCTTACTTCTTTACTTTGTCCCCTGCTGTTTGTAACCCTAAACATGAGATTTTTCATTCCTTCTTGGGAAAACTGCAGAGTAAACTTGCCGTCATCTTGATTTAACACTTTAACTCCGGGTGTTTTTAGTAGCTCATATGCATACTCGACGCCAGGAGCAAAATGACGCTCTAAGCCTACCCATGCAATATGTTTAGAAGGCATATAATTTACTGTAGCTGGCATGTTTAGTTCAATTTCAGGAAACTCGTATGTCCAGCTTTTCACACGAACTCTAGTCTCGTTGATTGTCTCTTGCTTTGACCCCTCTACCCAAGCTTGGTAGGTCAGAATAAAGTTTCTTCCTTCAAGAAGATTTTCACTAAATGTCAGGTCAAATTCACTATCATTTATTACTTTCCCATCCGGTAACACCCATTGGTTTTGAGTCCTACCATTAATAGACTCAGTTCTTGTGAAAGAGCTTCCTTTAATGTGGTGTGTAGAGCCAACTTCGACTAGATCAGGGATATCTAAATCAAAATAGAATCGTGGCGCTCTTAAGAAGTAATATCGAGCCCTAGCTTCGACAAAAGCTTCATCACCTAAACTACTGTCACTTGCTATTCCGTTGTATTTCATTCGGGCATTGATATCTCTTCCTGTAAAGTCATCTTTATAGAATGAGATTTTTGCTGGACCTGAGAACCAAGACTTACGATTATCAGTTGACCACTCGATAACACTATCCCCATTTTGAACGAGGTTATCTCCGTCATACAAAACGAACTTTGCAGCTTCATTAAATAGAACTTCATTAGTTTGTTGAATTAATAGTTCAGGTTTTTCATAAGCAACAACTTTTAGAGTACCGCTAGTTGACCATTCACCTGTAAACTTATTTTCAACTTTAACTCTCAAGTATTCAATTTCTTCGTTTTCATATCGCTTACGCCAACGTAAAGTGTCTTTATGTTCTGTAGACTCCCTCCAATCGGAACCGTTACTTGAAACTTCCCACACCACTCGGCCAAGTGAGCCAACATCTGCTCGGTCTTCCGGTGAATAAATTGCTGAAGCTCTCAATGGTATCCGGCCCTTAATTAAGCCATCCCTTAGCTCACCTTCAATTTCAGTGCCTTTGTACACAATAAAGTATGCACGAGCAGACTGAATATAGTACTCATAATCAGGTATAGGTGTTTTTGCTTTTGCTACTGCAACATAAATTCCACTTTCTTCGCCAATAACTTCCATTGGCATTTTTATGAAGGCTTCTCCTTTCGCATCTATTGTGACAGTTTCTGTTAATGGTTCAGGTATATTTCTTCTGTCATACTTACCTATGTAAACTTCCCATTCACCCATTGAGCTTTTGTCATAAACCCATCCATCGATTCGATTGTAATTCCCAAGGTTGATTTTAGCTGTTACTTCATCGGTAGATAGGATCTGATCATCTTGAAAATCTAGATTAACGCCAAGTGTGCTATCAGGAACGACTAAAGCTTTAATGCTTTGGGATGCATTTATTTCTGGCATTCTATGGTACTTAACGTTGTAATCGATAGGGAATACTTCCCATAGATTGCGTTCAACTTCAAAAGGCATATCGAACCTACCAGATGTTCTAAATATTTCACCTGTTCTTGTAGAAGGGTTTTTCGGAAATGTTTGGCTAACCCCTTTGGTGTCGAATGTCATATCTAATGAACCAGGGCTCGATACAGTACCCATTCTGACAATTTCACCACCCGAGTATTCAACTGGATAAAATCCGTTTATAAGTTCTCGCCTTGAGCTAGCTTCAACTGAAATCCCTGTTGGTTCCTGAGAAGAAATCAGTGTCTTTTCATTAGGTATGATCAGTGTTTCACCAAACTCATTAATTATTTCGATATCGCTTTCAATTTCTACAAGCGCTTTGTCTAAATAACCAACAGCCGATGGTGTTCTACCTCGCAATGATATTTCAAAGCCTTCTGGTAAATTAACCCAATTGAATATGCAACTTTTAACACCTTTGCGCGCATATTTAACCGCGAGGTCTCTTTCACTATAGAACCGGCACTCTTCGCCGCTCACTTGTTTAGAATCTAAATAAACCAATTCAATTAGTCTGAACGGTAGATAGTCGTTTTCACGATGCTTTATATCAAACGACATAGGAGCAAAGACAACATTTAGATCATAATTAAATTTATCACCTGAAGAGTTTTTAACTACAACACTAATTTCTGCATTATCTTTAGGTGATAACTGTTGAGTTAAGCCATTAATAGTGACGATACCGTCACCAACAGAATTTAAACTTAATGGCACACCGTTTGATTGTACACTCTCAATAGTGACACCATTTACGTAGCCATTAAACCCTGCTACTAACAGTTCACTATCAAAGTAGAACTCATCATCTTCCTCCATGCTTTGGCTGTTTCTGAAAATAGAAATTGATGGCTGCTTACGAGATAAGAATGCAGCGTTTTTAAATTCTTTTTTATCTGATTTTGAATATAAGTACTTTGAAGTAACCGTAATATCGTAGTGTCCATCTGGTACACTCTGCACATCAGCTGTATAAATAAACTTGTTATTAATAAGTTCAGGCCCGGTTAGATTTTTTACTATTACAGTTTCACCTTCAGTAATATTATCGTTTTTAAAAAGAGTAGTACCGTCAAATTCAAGTTCCTTAAGGACTTCGTGCGAACCACTAACTTTAAACTCAAGTTCAATCGATTTAGGAAGCCACCATGTACCTGATATAGCTGGAGACGGTTTATCAAATACAACTCTCGCTGTTTCGTTCTCAACATCTATAGAAGCGCCTAACAAGCCAAAGCTCAATGGCAAACCACTAGCCCTTGCATTAACTTTTACTTGCTCTACCCGAGAGTATGCATATTCCCAACTAACAACGGCCTGTGAGTTTATTTCTTTATCAGTAAAGTACTTATTAATTGAATTTACCTTAAACTGGTGAGAAACAATGCCATCCTCATAGCCAATGTAATTTTTATTTCCAAGGAAATATGGAGTGATATTTATTGTGCAGGATGTACTTCCAGCATTTATTAAACAATTCCCCAAATTATCGACAATCACCTGTTGTGAATAATTAACTGGCTTTGTAGTGATTGAAATGGCTTTAACCTGAGCGTTTGGATCGTGATTGACGTCGCTATTATTGTCGATCCATTTATTCCCTACATAAATAGAATATTTTGTTAATTCAGGCGCAATTGGGGCCTCGACGTTAAAAGATGTAGTTCCAGATTTGATTAGTGTTTTCTCTTTCTCCGCGCCAAAATAGGCAAACACTTTATACCCAACAGGCACAACTCCGCTCATTCTCAATCGACCTTTCAGAGAAAAGTTATCTCTATCAAGCTCATCCATACCAACCCATTCAAAATAACACTTTCCAGATACATTATTATTGGTACCAATTGCAACCGCTTCATTAGTCACAATGTCACAGAAACCTGAAAACTTAGTTTGGACTGCTTCAAAACTAGACTCTTTTACGTGAGATACTAATCGACCACCTAAATTGTTAATCTTAAACTCGATTTCATCTTGAACTTTATTTAGTGTGATTGTTCTGGAATATAAATGTCCCAGAGTATCCTTGACCGTAACTTTTATTGTATTTAAGCCATTTTTGAAAATAACAGTGTCAGGTATTGTGGCAACACCAATTTTTGGCTTGTTAAAAGCAACGTTAGAAGAATTAACTTGAATCGATACCAGGTCAACGTCATCTGTAAATGAATTGAAAGTTGAAATTACCAGCTCTTGATTGTATGCAAAGTTACTGCTGTTATTTTGCTTAACACCTGATTTGAAAATATCAATTTTTGGGGCCGTTTTGTTAATTCTTAACCCATTAAAATTTTGGTTGGAAGGGATGCCACTTGAATTTGTGAAAGCCACAGAAGCACCATAATAACCATCTTCAATTTGCGTCATATCGAAGGTGTAAACATATGCACCATTTACACTTTCTCTCTTAGTGCTCGTAATAGTCTTATTTGCTGTAACTAGTGAGCCATCTTTTGTATATAGAACATTCCCGCTATAGGTGATGCCACTTGAAATAGTTGGCTGACTGTTTCGGCTGAATTTTACATTTAACTCAGATGGGGCCCACCAATCGCCAACAATCTCGCTTGAAGGCTTATTTAAAACGAGTTTAGCTGTGTTATTCGAAACTTGAATTGATTTGCTATTAACGTTTATTGTCTTTGTTGTCGCATAACTAGCAGGCATAGAATTAACCTCAAAAAGGTCAATTTTTGTTGGTTGGTAATTCCAAGGAACAGTTAAAGCATGTTTGGTGTTACTAACTCCCCAATAACTATGACTCGAATCAACTGACACTTGATAGCTTAAAGAGCCCACTTTATTTGAAATAGCATCACCAAGCTTTATTTCTGAAAATGAAATATCGCATGAAGTAGCGCCACTTTCTACTGTACAGCTACCAAGCGATGGTATAGATACCTTCTGACTGTAATCCCTTGCGTCAACATTAACTCTAACTGCAGAAAACTTATTTGCGGGGTTGTAATTGGTATGACTACCTACGCTCTTCCATGAGTTCCCAAGCTTAACTGAGTATCCTTGGACAGTCGGCTTAACTGGAGCTGCAAAATTAAAAATAAAGTTTTTTGTATCAACTAACTTTTTAGCTTTTGCTGACCCTGAATAATAATAAATTGAGTAGCCAATACTATTCGGACCTGAATTGGAAGCAACGCCTTCAACTTTAAATCCATCAATTAAATAACCGGCTGTGTTATTCCATTCAAATAAGCAATATCCAGCGCTTAAGGTTCCCCCTTGTAATGCTGTATTGTTATCTGTAGTGACAGTACAGTAATCGTCTAAAACAGTTTGGCGAGCCTCAAGCTTGAAGTTTTTTACATTTGAAATAAGTGTGCCTGATTTGTTCTCGATGACAAATTCTGGTTTGTAGATATTCATCGTTCCTTTGATAGTTGTGATAGCAATAGCGCTAAATGAAAACACCAAAGTAGTTAAAGCCGCTGCCTTTAAATAACTCATTATTAGACCTTGTTGGAATTACTCAAAGTTAACTTACCAACTTAGCCAAACAATAAAGCCTGAAAAAAAATTGAATTAGAAGAAAAATTCATGTCAACTAAATTAAACCTATCGAAATTTACTAGAAAACTCATTGTCCAACGCGAAATGGCGTCGATGGGATAAATCGGAACAGTTAGTCATGTTCTTAATATATATCTAATTTTATCAGCAGAAGCGTTTCGAACAGATAGCCAATGAAAATGATATTTTGTGTTCGAAGATTTAAACGTAGAGGGGATACAAAAGTTTAATGGTAGCATGATTGCTGATAACATCATGGGGCTAATTACTCAGTTTTCGCAATACAAAGCCAATCTAGAAGGTTAGCTCTATCGTGGAATAGGTCTCTTTAAAAATCCACTGGAATTTGTGAAAATTGCGGCCAACATCATGTGTTAACATAGAATGAAAGACTTTTCACTTGTGTAGCTTGCGGAACGCATCAAAACCGAGATCTATCGTCGGCTAAAAGCATAGCCAATCCTGGTAAGTTTGACTGAATTGCGGCTGGAATCGTCGCCAGGGTTAATCCCATATATCAGCATAAATCAGCTATCAAAACGAAAGTCTTCGAGTTATCGAAGTTTGCTGGGGAAGCTGAGACAAAAGAAGCAGCCTAGCTCCCAAAAGTTAGACTGCAGAAGCACATTGTTCGACGCGAAGCGGCGCCGATGGGTAGTTCACAATTTAGTTAACTTGACGATTTTAGCTTTAATCCGATTGAAATAATTTTTTTATTTTCAACGCCTTTCACTATAAGGCAAATAAAGTCTAATTTAACTTGATCACCCACTACAGGTTTTCCATGAAATTGATTCAAAATATATTGCTCTAAACTAAGATCCTTATCGAAAGAACTCGCATCAACTCCATAAGCATTTGCTAAATCAATCAATTTTGCTTCAGGGTTTAAATCAAACTCACCAAAAAAGTCATCGTACCCAAGGTTATTTGATAAAATAACAGGACCAAAAAACTTACCTATTTCAATTCGCTCAGTATTTGAGGCCAATATAATCACTTGATCCTTACAAACTAATGCATGCTGTTCATAATCATTTAAAAGGCTACCATTGCGTACTACACCTACAACCTGGTCCCCTTTCATTGAGAAAATTGAGTCTACTGTTACGCCTTCTGCCTTACACCTGAACTGGTTTAATTGAGCAGGACACTTTAATAATGGACAATGATCTAATATTGAGGTGTTAAATGACAAAACGAAAAAACAAAACTTATACAACCGAATTTAAGCAAGAAGCAGTTGCTTTAGTGA
>NZ_JAKGBH010000083.1:0-10401 GCF_021532515.1 Pseudoalteromonas sp. PAST1
CCCTCAACTGAATCAATAGTCTAATTATATAAATATCAGTATATTAAGTGAACTAAATGTATAGATTAATAGATCATAAGCAGAACATACTTAGACCAAAAGGTGATCAGAGTTTTCACACAGTCTGTGCCATAATCCGACCTTGAGACACATAGAGATTAAGACTGCAAAGATACGAAAGCGGAAGTTAGCTTTGGCCTGTTTAACGACAAATATTCCGACAAAGCAGTCATGACTATTAGTTTATTGTTAAATCTAATCTTTCTTTTCGTTCATCTACTCAATAACCCCACGCTAAACGTGACTTTAGCGTGGGGTTAGAGTTCACAGTAATTTTATCTGGATAGCTCTTTTATTTTTTTCTCTGAAAACCAGCGATATAAAACAGGTAAAACAAATAATGTTAACAGTGTTGCAGTTACCAAGCCGCCAACAATAACACTCGCTAATGGGCGCTGTATTTCTGCACCAACACCATTAGACATTAACATCGGTATCAAACCTAAAGCTGATGTTATAGCAGTCATAAGTACAGGTCTTAATCTTGAAGTAGCGCCTTCAAAAACGGCTTTAGATGCTTCTAGACCGTCTTTAATACGTTGGTTGATACTTTCTACCATAACGACCCCATTCAATACCGCTACACCAAATAAGGTAATAAAGCCAACGGAGCTTGGTACAGACAAGTATTGTCCAGATAAATATAAGGAGAAAACTCCGCCAATTACAGCAAGCGGCACGTTGACCAATATCAGCATAGCTTGACCAACAGAGCCAAAAGCAAAGTAAAGTAACAATGCAATTAGCGCTAAAGATAGAGGTACAACGATAGCTAGTCTGCTTTGAGCACGCTGCTGGCTTTCGAATTGGCCACCTATTGCTACCGAGTAACCTGAAGGTAGGTCAACTTTCTCAGCAATAACTTTTCTGATGTCGGCTACTACACTACCCATATCTCTATTCTGAACGTTTGCTTGAATAACGACACGCCTTTGAACATCATCGCGCCTTACTTGAGGAGGACCTGATTCAAATGAAACAGTTGCAACATCACCTAAGCGTACCCAGGCGCCTGTTGGTGACTGAATTCGAATATCTGAAATAGCTTCCTTATTTTGTCGGTACTCTTCTTCAATACGCACGTAAATATCATAACGTTCATTGCCTTTGATGATTTGTCCAGCTTCAACCCCTCCAATACCATCTCGCACAACTTCCATTATATCAACAACTGAAAGTCCAAAGCGCGATAGCTCTTGCCTATTAGGTTTTACGACAAGTTGCGCTTCACCTGCAATTTGCTCAAGAGCAACATCTCTTGCACCATCAACACTCTTTATAGCCGCTTCGATCTCTTGTCCTTTAGCTGCTAAAACGTCTAACTCAGGGCCAAATAACTTTATCGCCAACTGAGCTTTTACGCCAGATAGTAACTCATCAACACGAGTCGCAATAGGTTGAGAAAAGTTTAGTAGTAAGCCAGGAAACTCCTCTAAAGATCTCTCCATTTTCCCTTGAAGTTCATATCGATTAGATGCACTGGTCCACTCAGAAACAGGCTTCAACCCTATGTAAATTTCTATGTTATTCACAGGCTCTGGATCTCCACCTATTTCGGCTCGACCAATTCGGCTTAATGCATAGGTTACTTCAGGAAAAGCCATTAGTTTTTCTTCTAGAATTGGTGCCACAGTGAGCGCGGTATCTAAACTGGAAGAAGGTGCCAGCGTTGCTCTTAAGTTTATCGTCCCTTCTTCTAACTCAGGTACAAATTCAGTACCAATTAATGGAACTAATGCAAAGGCAGAGAAAACTAATATAAGTGCGGCTGAAATGACTAACTTGGTGCGTTTTAGTGCGAATGTAAGCCCTTTTCTGTAGAGTTTGTCTAATGGCCTAAGAACAAAGCTTTCCCTCTCTTTTACACCTGACTTAAATAAATAAGTTGCCAGTGCAGGTACGATAAACAACGCAACCACAATCGCAGATACAACGGCTAAGATGATGCTTATTGCCATAGGTTGGAATAACTTTGCTTCAACCCCTTCAAAGCTGAACAATGGCGCAAATACGACTAAAATAATCGAGGCAGCAAAAAAGACGGGACGAGCCACTTCTTTACCTGCATTTTGCAGACGTAATTTAATGCCGTGCTCATCGTGTTCTACATCGTGCGGATCTGCGTCAGAAGTTGGAACACGTTCCTTTACCGATTTCGAATGTGTCGCGTCAGGTCTATTTAAATGTTTAAACATATTTTCAACCATAACCACTGAGCCATCTACAAGCATACCAATAGCGACCGCTATGCCACCCAGTGACATAAGGTTTGCAGAAATGCCCCACCAAGCCATGATCATTAACGCGATACCAATTGAAATTGGAATAGATATTAATACCAAGAAGGTTGCACGTAAATTCATTAAAAATAGTGCTAATACAATACAGATGAAAATAAATGCTAGTAATAGTGCATCAACCACTGTATTTACCGCTTTTTCAATCAAATCAGCCTGATCATAAAAAGGCTCAAAGCGAACACCTTTTGGCAATGCTTGATTAATTAATGGAATTCTTGCATTGATACCATCAATGGTGGCTTTAGTATTTGAACCCATGCGTTTTAAGACAATGCCAGAGACAACTTCGCCTAAATTTTCGACTTTACCGTCTTCGGTTTTGCGCGTCATGGTGACAGCACCTTGACGAATTTCACTGCCCATTTCAACTTTAGCAATATCTGAAACCGTAACAACCGTACCATCTACTGTTTTAACGGGAACTTGTTTGATATTACTGATGCCAGCCTCACCACTCTCAAACCAGCCTGTGCCTCTAATCACAAGCTGCTCTTGCCCACGGTTCATGTACCATCCGCCAACATTCGCATTGTTGTTATCTAGGGCACCAACAACGTCTTCTTGCGTTAGTTCATATGCTAAGAGCTTAGATGGATCGACATTGACTTGGTATTGCCTAACATTACCACCAAAAGATAATACATCAGTGACTCCATCGACAGGCATAACGAGTAACTTAACAATCCAATCGTTAAGGCTTCGAAGCGCCATAGCATCATAACCTGCACCTTTATCTGAAATAAGAAGATACTGAAATACTTGGCCCAGCCCAGAGGTGTTTGGTCCCATTTCGGGTGTCCCAACACCTTCTGGTATCAGTTCTTTTGCGGCTTGAAGACGCTCAAATACGAGTTGTCTTGCAAAGTAAATGTCGGTGCCTTCTTTGAAAACAACCGTAACGCCAGACAAGCCTGTTTTAGAAATTGAGCGCACTTGTTCTACATCAGGTAGGGCATACATTACCGCTTCAATGGGGTACGTAATGAGTTGTTCAACTTCTTCAGCAGCCAGTCCTGGCGCTTCAGTATTTACAGCAACTTGAACATTAGTAACATCAGGAAAGGCATCCAAATTTAATTTTGGGATCACCATAACTGCACCAACCATAGTGGCAAACAGCGCAATCAAAATCAGGAGTCTATTATTAACAGACCAATCTATTATTTTATTAAACATAGTCTTGCTCCCTAGTGGTTGTGCGGATCAAATCCGCCTTTAGCGATTTCAGACGCAACAAAAAATGCGCCTTTAGTTACAATTCGCGTTCCACTATCAAGGCCAATGATTTCTCTAAAACCACCTAAGGCTCGGCCTAGTTCTATTTCTACAGCTTTAAATTCTCCAGGGTGGTCTTCGACAAATACTGTCCAATCACCATCTGCGCTGCGGATCAATGCTTCTTCTGGCACAGCCATCACTTTCTGCTTTGTGGCAAACTGAAAGTAAACTTTTACAAACATGCCTGAATGAAGATTATCATCCGAATTATCTACTCCTAACCTAATAATTCGAGTACGAGTAATAGGGTCAATTGTATGGGCTTCTTGGATAACTTTGGCATTGTAACTCTGGCCTTCTAATTTAAGTACCGCAGGAGAATCAATTGATAAATTTAGCTTTTTATTTGGAGAAACTTTTGCTTCAACCCATAGTTGTTTTTCATCTGCTAACAACATTACTGAATCACCAGCATCAACACGTTGCCCTTGGATAAAATCGTCTTGAAGTACAACCCCTTCACGCTGAGCAATTAATGTATATTGCCCAAACGCTTTTATGTCTTTGTTAGAAATGCCATCTATTGCTTTTTCAGTTAACCCTAAAGCAATAAGCTTCCCGTAACTCGCATTGTATGTAGTCTCTGCTTGTAATAATCTACTTTCACTCACCGTCTTGTTACCCAGCTTTTTCACACGTTGCCATTCGGTTGAAGCGATTAAATAGTCAGCCTGTGCTTGTGCCATTGCTTCACTAAATAATGTAACTAACTTCTGACCTATTTCTACATGCTCTCCAAGCGCTGCATGGCGACTAATAATGACTGACTCTGTACGTGGCGATACCACATAACTTTTATAGCCATTAGCTTTTATTTCGCCTGGTGCATATACGGTGCTAAATTGATATTCAGGCTTAACACTTTCCACTTTAATGTTAGCAAGCGACATCTTCTTTGGATCAATAGTGATACCTTCTTCATGTCCTTCTTCTCCCTCTTTATTACCACCTTCATGGCCGTGCTCGTCATGGTCACCTTTATCTTCTTCATGTCCCTTTTCGTGTTCATGCTCATCTTGATGTTCTTTTTCTTCTTGTTTCGAAACGTTTGTGACAGAACCAGTTCCATCTGACGACTGTGCAAAAGCATCATGATTTGTAGTAAACCCAACTAACAGGCAGCTAATTACTACGGCTAAAAATTTTTTACTAATTACTGTATTCATTTTTGTAACCTATATTTTTAATAAATTTAAGATTTCGTTTTTCGCTACTGAAAAAACAAAGCGCTCAAATCTCAAATTTGGATAACTGACCCATACTTAAAATGAAGGATATTTCTGCAAGCTTGAATTGATTTTCCAAACGTATTCCTGCATGAAGCCCTTCCGCACGTTGATTTAATGCAAGTAAGTAGTCAGAAGTATTAATGTCACCAGCTTCCCAGCGCTTATTTAATAAGTTTTCGCTGCTATCTAATCTGCCTTTTGTCAGTTTTTGCCATTGCTCATAATATTTTTTACTGACAATAAGCGATTCATAATTAGCTTTTGCTTCAAATGACTGCTTTCGATAAACCGACCGAAAGTTAGCCTCTGCTGCAATTGCTTCTGAATAAGCGGCTTTAACAGTATCTGAATAGTTATTTCTGATATTTAAAGGCATTGAGAAAGTCACGCCAATCAAGTCTTCATCTCCACTTTTCCCTGCGTTAACTCCAATGGTTGGATTGGCTTTAGATTCCATAGTGGTTAGTTGAGCTTTAGATTGTTTTATCTTCCATTGCGCTCTAGCGAGTTTAACTTTTGGATGTTCCTCAACCCACTGAGAGTTAAATGAATAGTTTGTTGCTCCAAAAGTAAATGAAAACAAATTGGTAGTATTAGGCGTCCAATCAGGCAATAACTCCTGAACATTTACCTCTGCATTTTTCAAAGCAATTTGCGACTCAGATATTTCACTGAAAACTTGGGACAAGTTTAAATAAACCAGTTCAGCGTCAAGTGGCTCTAAAAGTCCTGCTTTTCGCTTATCTTCAATAATTCCAACGAGCGTTTGTAATTGATTTTCTCTTACTGAAAGTAACTGAGCCACCTTTTTTGCTGCTTGCCAATTAACTATTGCAGTTAAAGCGTTAGCCTTTTTAGAATCGAGTAGAGATAACAATTGTTGCTGGTTTGCATAAACACCAATTTCACCAATGCTTTTATTTGCTGATTGCTTATCCCAAAAATCAATCGTTTGACTGATACCAATAGAATAATTATCAAAATCACCCTCTTTTTCATAGCTTGCTTCAAGCTCTGGGTTATATACGGCTTTAGTTAAGCTCTTGGCTCTATGATTACTTGCATTAAGTAACTCTTTAGCCGCAACAACTTCGGGATCTTTATTTATTTGACTATCTAGCCATGAAATACTTTTCTGTTTGGCATAAGTGGCAACTGAAAAACTCACAGCCATACATAAAGACAGGACTAAACCTGCATTTTTTAAATATATATACATAAAAATTCTTAATTTTAAAATTAATAAACACGAAACCTTTATCCATTATTAAAGGATAAATAGGTCATTAAAAATTAATCTAATTAAGAAATAGGCGGACGAAGTATCGCTTCATGAAAGGTACTTGTTTGATCAATTTGATAAGGCGTTTTATTGATAATGTTTAGTTTGCCCGTGGTATTTGAATTACTGACTAAAATCCAAGATAAGTGGCTGCCACTGCAATGTCCGCAGTGATGACAATCTTTTTCATTATGCTGCTCATCACCTACATTATCATTTGAGACATTTCGATCATCTGCATGATCATGTTGAATTTGAAGGTGCTCTATATCTATTTGGTGATTCTCAGGTGTTGCGGATACAACAGCAGTTAACGATTGCAAAACAATCGAAACGACTAATAGTATTTTTAACGCAACATTGAATTTCAAAATAAACACCTACTTAAATATGAAAAATTATAATATCAAAAAAAGGTTTTCTAAACTAGCCATGCGCATGTTTTTCATGCTCGTCACGGCAAGTTTCTTGAGGAAACTCAAACTCAATGGTTGTATGAGATAAATTATAAGAAGAAAGTTCCTTAGCCACTTGTTGTTTTAGCCTAATTAATTTATCAACCTCAAAGTTATGGGCTAACTCTAGGTGAGCAGTTAATACGTGACTTTCCCCGTCTAATGACCAAAAGTGCATATGATGAATCCCATTAATTTCAGGTATAGCCTTTATCGCTTTTTCAATATTATTCTGCACTTCTTCATCAGGTGTAGCTTGAAGAAATAGTGCCAATGTTGTTTTCAGGTTTTTCAAAACGTTAAACAATATAAACAGTGTAAAGCCTATAGAAAGCAAAGGATCTAATATTGGTAGATCTACAAAAAGCAGCACGATAGAAACAATTAGGACTGCAACCCAGCCAAGTACGTCTTCAAGCAAATGCCACGTAAGTACTTTTTCGTTCAGCGTTTTACCCGCTTTTAGTTTAAATACTGCATACCCATTAACAGCAACCCCAAGTAATGCAAGACCCAACATTCCTTCAGCCATTGGCATTTCAGGATTAGATAATCTTGGTATTGCTTCAAATAGCACCCAGACAGAACCAATAACTAATACAATACTGTTAATTAATGCGCCAAACAGGGTAAGACGACGATAGCCATAGCTAAATCTATCGGATGCTTCTTTATCCGAGAAACGACTCAGTATCCAAGCGAATCCTATAGATAAACTGTCACCCAGGTCATGTACAGCATCAGCCATAATAGCGGTACTGTTGGTTAGCCAACCACCAATAAATTCGATAATAGTAAATGAAACATTAAGGAAAAATGTCCAACCTATACGGTCGTCTTTTCCATGCGAATGGCTATGGCTATGATTGTGCATTTTCCACCTCAAGAACTTTTAAATTTCTTACATTGACTACGTTAAAATTGATAAAGTGACGGATCACTCGTTGATACATCCAACGTTTGATTCCTGATAAGTTAGTTCCTTTTTCGAGATAAAACTCATCAGGGGAATTATAAACACCAAAATCATCATGAATACCTTCTTTTTGTATATAGGTATCTTGACCACGCCAATCTGTATCTGGCGAAGAGAAACACTTTGTTGCAACACCATAACCACAAAATTCGTTTTTTATTTGACTAAATTTGTGCTGTAGTGAACTTAAATATTGTTCATCTAATATAAAGCCTTCTAAGTTTATCCAACGATCCTTGAAATAAACTTCAATCCAACTATGAATGATATATTTAGGTGCTAACCAAAATACATAAGTTGGAATAGCTCCTTTTTGTAATCGCTGCTCAATAGTAAAGCCGTGAAAACGACATTGAATACCTAATCCTCGTAACAAAGCCATCAGCAAGTTACCCTTGGTATTGCATTGTCCGTAACCATCGGCTAAAACACTGCTTGCTGAAATATCATCACTCTCATTGTAACCAAATAATATTTCATCTTTAACAAATTGGTAGGCTGCACCAATTTTGTTGAAGTCATCGAGTTCTTGCCAATTACGCTCAGAAATTAATGATTGAATTGTAGAGTGTTCAAAATTTACTATCTTGGTTTTTTCTAGATATTTGCTATTCATTGATGTTTCCTTACTTTGAACAACCAAAGGTTGATTGTTTATCTTCATTTGGTGTTTAACGTGTTTTCTCAGCAACAGCTAATTCTTGTTTAGCATCGCTTAGTATTCGGTAAGCGCCTCGAAGAATTAACATTGAAATGATGCTACCAATGACGATATCAGGCCAACGCTGTTTCAGCACCATAACGAGTATGCCTGCGATAACGACACCAAGATTTGCAATTACATCATTCGCTGAAAATATCCAGCTAGCTCTCATATGTACTTCATCGTTGTTGTGCTTTCGAATAAGGATGAGACAAATCACATTTGCAACTAAAGCAACCATGCCTACGCCAATCATAAACCAAGAGTGAGGCTCACTTTCACCATACAGCCTTCTAGCAATATCCATTAGAATTAGCACGCCTAACCCCAGTTGGAAATAGCCACTCACTAAAGCAGCATTAGCCTTATGTTGGATTGACTTTCCCACCGCGTATAGTGCAATTGCATAGACGATTGCATCCGCTAGCATGTCTAACGAATCTGCAATTAAAGCCGTTGATTCTGATAACCAACCAAAGCCAATTTCAAAAACAAACATCGAGGCATTGATAGCCAGAAGCCAATAAAGCACCGTTTTTTGCTGGTTATCTTTTAGCTCAACTTCACACCCACAATCGCTCATTTTCATCTCCGATTAACTTGTATGCTCTAACTATAAATCCTATAGTGACTATAGGGTCAAGTTTATTTGGAAATTTTATGAAAATTGGTGAGTTATCGAAAACATCGGGGTATTCAGTACAAACCATCCGATATTATGAAAAGGAGGGCTTGCTGTCAGATCCTGATCGCACTGAAGGGAATTTCAGGTTGTATTCTAATAAGGCATTTAAAGAGCTAGAGTTCGTAAAGCATTGTCGAAGTTTAGATATTCCGCTTAATGATATTAAGCGACTCATTGAATTAAAAAACAAGCCAGAGGAGAGTTGCTCTAGTGTAAATGCATTAATTGATCGGCAACTAACTTTAGTTAATCAACGAATGAAGGAATTGAATGCACTCAAAAAAGAGTTAAAACTAATGGCAAGCTCTTGCGGGTCTGACGGTACAATTGAAGTCTGTGGCATTATCAAGTCATTAGATAGTTGAACTAAATATAACTTTAGATTAGTAGTATTCACAAAGGCAATAATGAAAACCATTGGCAAATTAGCACAATCATTAAATTTAAATGTAGAAACCATTCGTTTTTATGAACGAGAAGGACTGATTACACAACCTGAAAAACCAATATCTGGTTATAGACAATATGACGAATCAATAGCAGGACAACTTAGGTTTATCACAAAAGCCAAAGCGCTCGGCTTTACGTTAAGAGAAATAAAATCGCTAATGTCTATGGACAGCAACTGCGCTCAAGTTGAGCTATTAAACCGACAAAAGTTAGCAATCATTCGAGATAAAATTAATGACCTTCAACGTTTAGAGAAAGTAATTGTGGGTATGACAAATACCTGTATGCAAAACGAAGATCCAACACATTGCCCCATAATTGACTCATTAAAATGATTGACTCCGTACTTGTATACGGAGTTTAGAATGATGGTAATATCAACCAATAGACTTTCAAATGATAAATAAAATATTAGACAGAGTAGGCTCTAGTGGCGTTTGGCTAGCGGCACGGCCTGCCTCCCTGCATTAAGGTCACTTGCATCGGCATTAGGACTAGGCTTCTTCTCTCACTTCGAAGGAATAGCTGTAAATACGCTTTTACCTATTTTTGCATCTTTGGAACTATTGGTAAACTTATACAACTGGCACAAAAATAAAAACCATACCAGAGCTGTCTTCAGCATTCTAGGGCCTGTAGCAGTGCTATTAACGCTTTATCCTCTTTGGCTATATGATTGGAGCACATACCTATTTTACTTTGGTATTTGCTTAATGGTCGTTATGTCGGTTTTGGATATCGTAAAACCAGTAAGGGAGCAAACATGCAACGTATGGCTAATTGCCGTCGTTGAAACGATTAACGGTCAATGTCTGCTTTTCGCTCAAAGCCGACCTATAGAGTAATTACGTTAACACGTTTTGGGGCGTGCGACGTGAAGTCGTATGAAGCGCTGTTCACCGCTTAATGAGTGAACCATCTGTATCACCAGATGATCCTAGGAGCCTGAATAAAGTAGCGGCTCTGACAATGTAACGAAGGTT
>NZ_JAKGBH010000084.1:0-9588 GCF_021532515.1 Pseudoalteromonas sp. PAST1
ATACCAACCTTCGTTACATTGTCAGAGCCGCTACTTTATTCAGGCTCCTAGGATCATCTGGTGATACAGATGGTTCACTCATTAAGCGGTGAACAGCGCTTCATACGACTTCACGTCGCACGCCCCATTACGCGTTAACGTAAATACTCTAATGGCAGCTGTGGGGTGAACAAAGGACCTTGCTGTTAACCTCAAGGAAGCAAATCTATTCCAAACAGCTTCAGCAATAAAGAAAACAGCCAAAAGCAAATTACAGTTATTAATGAGCTGATGAGTAACGATAGCCAAAAACTGTAGCGCTGCATCAGCATGGGGAAAAGTAAAAACATGGGCAATGTGAGAAGTACATACCAAAAAGTGTACCAAGCATGATTGGCTATTTTCTCTGACGGCTGCTTTTCAACATATAACCAAATCATGGCTAAAATTGTGACTGTCGGTAAGGCCACTATGAGTGCGCCTAGTTTATCATTTCGTTTTGCTAGCTCCGATGCCGCGACAATGACCGTAGCGGTGATCAAATACTTAGTTATTAGCCAACCCATATAATACCCTTAAATCTAAAAACCGATTGCCTATCGGTTTTTGTTGTGGCAATATAGCCAGCGAATTAAATAGAGTAAAGTGTTATGCAATTAGGTGAACTAGAAAAATTAGTGCTTCAACATTTCTGGAATGTCAAAGAGGCGGATGCAAAGCAAGTACATAAAGTACTGGGGTTAGCTCGTGGTAATTCGTTAAATACTATCCAAAGTACGCTTGATAGGTTATTTAAAAAAGAATTACTTAAACGCACTAAACAAGGTCATGCGTATTGTTATTCAGCCAGAGTAGATCGTGAAGGCTTAATTGCTCAACTTATTTCAAATGTAACCAGTGACTTTGTTGATGATGGTGAAAATAGCTTAATTGCTGCGTTCAGTTCTGCTTCGGCACAGCTTAATGACGAACAACTCGATACATTAGAAAAAATGATCGAGAAACAACGCCAGCTAAGAAAGGAACGGGCTTAATTATGTTAGTTGGAGATATGGCAATCGTTCTAAATTTGCTCAGTGTTTCAGTGCTTGCATTTGTGATCGGTATTGCAACTGTTGCTGTCGTATCTCGTTTTGTGTTGTTCAGACTCAAACAAGTCAGTTTTAATAGTCAAAAGTTTATATTGTGGTCACTAGTGAGTGCACCTTGGTGGATAGCCTTTTCTTGTATTGGTTACTTTATGCCTTACTCGTTAGGGTTTGATAAAGTTTTTAACATAAGCTGGTTCGAAGATTTTGCCCATTGGCACCATATCGATATTTTTAGCTTTTCAAGTTGGCACGCGTTAACCTTACTTTTAGCACTAATCTATTTAGCTTGGCGCGTAACTAAGACTACCTTTGTTAGAACCAAACAGTCCATCGCATTATCGAGTTTACTAAGCTTTACTGATGCACAAGGTGCTAGGACGACTAATGGCAATCAATATTTATTGATGCCTGTTAAAGTGCCTGTTGCCTTTACTACAGGTTTTATATCTCCCAAGATATATGTATCAACCGGACTACAAACCCAAGTTAGCGATGAACAACTTAATATCATCGTTAATCATGAACTGGCCCATGTAACGGCAAGAGACCCGTTATTTAAAGTGCTTTTCACGGCACTTGCCAGCTTCTATCCGTCACGTATAAAACAAACCCTAATCGAGCAATATGTCTTAATGACGGAAAAGATGGCCGACAATGAGGTCACAAAAGAATACGACCACCTTGATATCGCACAGACATTAATTGATGTCGCTAGACTTCAAAAAGCACTTCCTACGGACTGCGATCAGGCGTCTGTTAGCTACTTCGGACATGATTACACGAGTCTTCGTGTTGAGGGTTTATTAAATCCAATTAATAAACCGTCACTTACTACTATCATCATTACTCTAGCATTATTGGCAACTATGCCAGTACTAGCGGCATCCACTGTCGATAGTTTTCATCACTTTATCGAAACTTTTTTCATCCATTAATTAAGGATATGGAATGAGATTTAATTTTTATAAAAGCAACGGAAAAAAACCGATCGGCAATCGGTTTTTGGCTGTTGGTCTAGTTTTAACAACGGGGGCTGGTTTAGTAACATCAACTCCCTTTTTGGCTAATGCGCAGTCCCAGCAGCAATTACAGTCATCACATCAGGTTATAAATTTAAGCAAGGCTGTGACCATGACTCTACAAAGTCATCCTGAGCTAAAAGCCTTGATAGCTCAAGAAGCTGTGTGGCAAGGTAATATCGAGCAAGCTGGCATTGGAGAGCGTCCTCAAATAGGTTTAATGATTGAAGATGCGTTAGGGACAGGTGAGCATAGCGCATTACAAAGTATGCAATCAACGCTCACATACTCTTGGTTGCTTCAACAAGATCAAATTGATGGCAGAGTTAATGCGGCAAAAAGCCAAGCAAATGCAGTAATAGTAGAGCAAAAAATAAAAGCCCTCGATTTATCTGCGATTGTTGCTAAACAGTTTGTTGAAATCTTGATAAAGCAAGAGCGCTTGAAACTCAATCAATTAGCGGTGTCTCAGGCACAGGAAGTGGTTGACGCTATTGCCAAAAGAGTAAAAGCGGGTAAAAGTTCCAATGTTGAAATGCGCTTGGCTCAAGCCGAGCTGGTTCGAAGAAATCTCGCTGTAGAAGATTTAGAGCACGAATTAAAAGCTAGTCATTATCAACTGTCATCCTTATGGGGCAAGCCTCAGGCTGAGCTTAAATTAACTGGGAATTTAATGCTTAAGCCGGAAATTCCCTCGGTAGAAAGCCAGCTAATCAAGCTTAAGCAAGTCCCACAAATACAGCAGTTTGTTAATGAACAACGTATCGCTCAGTCTCAAATGGAGCTTGCACGCATTGAAGCAAAACCTCAGTGGCAACTCACTGCGGGATTGAGACGATATGAAGCGACAAATGACTTTGGTTTAGTAGCGGGTATATCTATTCCTTGGGGGAATGACAATAGCAATGCAGGAACAATAGCGGCCTTACGCGCAAAACAAGATGTACTGGCAACTCAGCAACAAGCCTTAATGCAGAAACTGGATGCACAGCTATATGTGCTATTACAAGAAATGGCGCATTCCCACCATGTCATTGAAACGATTCAAGCTGAAATTATTCCCGTACTAGAAACCGCATTGACTGAAGCAAGTCAGGCATTTGATATCGGTAAGCTTAGCTACAACCAGTGGAGTGATATACGTAGAGAGCTGCTCAGCGCCCAAAATCAGTTACTTGATGCTTATCAATCTTTGCATTTACAACATATTGAAATTCAACGCCTAACTGGCGTGCCCGTTAGTGATAGCGAGTAAAACCATGAGTAAATTTATGAAAAATAAAAATATTCTGTCGTCATTGAGCTTGGCGATTATTATCTCATTCACAGGTGTCGTCGCACCTAATGCTATTGCAGCATCAACACCTGCGGCAGAGCAAGCTGAACCAGAGAAAGGTCCACACCGTGGGCGCATGTTACGAGATGGTGATTTTGCCATTGAACTCTCTATTTTTGAAACTGGTGTGCCACCAGAGTTTCGTGTTTGGGCGACAAATGATGGACAACCTATAGACCCAAAGAATGTCGATTTAAACGTAAAATTAATTCGCCTAGGCGATGGCACTGATGATATTAACTTCAATGCTCAAGGTGACTTTCTTCGCGGTGATATGGTGATTTATGAGCCTCACTCTTTTGTTGTTGCCATTGAAGCAACTTATCAGGGTAAAAAGTACAATTGGCGATATGACAACTTCGAGGGTCGCACCACAATTGAACAGGCAGTTGCCGATGCAATGGAAATCAACACTGAAATCGCAGGCCCTGCGACAATTCATCAAACCATACCCGCTTATGGAAAATTAAGTTTACCTGTGGACGCTAAGCGAAACATTGCTGCGCGTTTCGATGGTGAAATCACCAAATTACACGTCAATTACGGTGAAATTGTTAAAAAAGGGCAAACGCTATTCACAGTAGAAAGTAATGAAAGTCTTAAGCCCTACGTTATTAAAGCGCCCATTAACGGTGTTATTACCCAGTTATTCGCAAACGCGGGTGAGCAAACTAATGGTAAAACCTTACTCACCATTACCAATCTTAATCGCCATATTGCCAAATTAGCGGTTTATCCTTCGGATTATTCCAAGGTTAAACTGGAAACGCCAGTTACGTTAAACATTGAAGGTCATGAGGACCCCCTTGTAGGTGAGGTGTCATTTATTGAACCTAGCGTGAGAGATGATCAGGCAAGAATAGTTTGGGTCGAATTAGAAGGTCGTAACCTTGCCGAAGGCGGCTTCGTAAAAGCTGACATTGAAGTTGCAACCATTGATGTGCCACTGGCTGTAAAGCGTGTTGGCTTACAAGGTTTTAGAGACTTTACTGTTGTTTACGCCAAAGTGGGTGAGCAGTATGAAGTTCGTATGCTTGAGTTGGGCCGCACTGGAGGCGAATGGATTGAAGTATTAGGTGGCCTAAAAGCGGGAACCGAATACGTGACCAACAATAGCTACATCTTAAAAGCCGACATTGAAAAGTCTGGCGCATCACACGATCACTAGGAGTGTATAAATGTTGGAGTCAATTTTACGCTTTTCAATAAAGCGCAAATTCCTTGTCATGGTGATGGTGTTAGCTGTGTCAGGTTTGGGTATATGGAATTTTACCAAACTACCGATTGATGCAGTGCCTGATATCACCAATGTGCAGGTAATGATCAATACCGAAGCGGCTGGGTTTACGCCATTAGAAGTTGAGCAAAGGGTAACTTTTCCGTTAGAGACCGCATTGTCGGGTTTACCGGGGTTAACCTATACCCGCTCAGTTTCTCGTTATGGCCTATCTCAAGTGGTTGCAATATTCAGTGATGATACTGATGTCTATTTTGCCCGTCAGCTTGTTAATGAGCGTTTATCAGCGGCACGCGCTGAGTTACCGCTGGGCTTAGAGCCTCAACTTGGGCCAATTGCGACAGGTCTTGGTGAAATATTCATGTTCACTGTTGATGCTGAGCCTGATGCTACACATGCTGATGGCACGCCTATTACACCAACGGATTTACGAACCGTACATGACTGGACAATAAGACCACAGTTAATGCGGGTGCCGGGTGTAGTAGAAGTGAACCCGATAGGCGGATTTGAGCGTGAAATATTAGTCGCTTTCAAACCTGAAAAGTTACTTGCTTTTGGGCTGTCACAAGCCGATGTGGTTGATGCAATTTCGCAAAACAACCAAAACCAAGGTGCAGGCTTTATTGAGCAAAATGGCGCACAGTGGTTGTTAAGGCTGCCCGGTCAGGTTACTGATATGACTGCCATTGGTAATATTCCGCTTAAGTCGCTTGATGGTTCATCAATTTATATAAAAGACGTAGCCGATATTGAAAACGGCAAAGGGCTTAGAACTGGCGCTGCTACACAAAATGGTCGTGAAGTGGTGATGAGTACGGTATTTATGCTTATTGGCGAAAATAGCCGCACAGTAGCTCATGCCGTGGGAGAAAAGCTCAAGGAAATTAACGCCACTTTACCAGAAGGTATAGTCGCAACTGCTGTTTATGATCGCACTAAATTAGTAGATAAAACGCTACAAACGGTTCAGCTTAACCTGATCGAAGGGGCGATATTGGTTATCGTTGTACTCTTTGTGCTACTGGGTAATTTCAGGGCTGCATTTTTAACAGCCTTAGTGATCCCATTTGCCATGTTGATGACAGTAACAGGTATGGTACAAACTCGCGTGAGTGCTAACCTGATGAGTTTAGGCGCGTTAGATTTTGGTTTGTTAGTCGATGGTGCCATTATTATCGTGGAAAATTGTCTTCGCAGGCTAAGTCAAGCAGGAAACAAACCTCTGCCGCTAAAAGAACGCATGGAACTCGTGTTCGAAGCCACAAAGGAAGTCATACGTCCAGCGCTATTTGGCGTGTTTATTATCACCGCTGTTTACTTACCCATTTTTGCTCTTGAGGGTGTTGAAGGCAAAATGTTCCACCCGATGGCGATCACCGTGGTTATCGCGTTACTTAGCGCTATGGTGTTATCGGTTACCTTTGTACCCGCTATGGTTGCCTTGTTATTTAAAAAGCCTGTGAAAGAAAAACATAGCCCAATAATTCGTGGTGCTACTGTTCTTTACAAGCCTGCTTTAAACTGGGTTTTAAAAGCCCGTTGGTTCGTTGTTATAGCCGCAACAGTATTAGTGGGTTTCTCAGGTTATCAGGCAACTAAGTTAGGTAGTGAATTTGCGCCTAATTTGGATGAAGGTGATATTGCCATGCACGCGCTGCGAATTCCGGGTACGTCATTGTCTCAAGCAATCGCGCTTCAGGAATCTTTAGAAGATAAAATTAAACAAATGCCAGAAGTTGAACGCGTCTTTGCCAAAATAGGCACTGCCGACGTTGCAACTGATGCCGTTCCGCCAAGTGTCGCAGATAACTTCATTATCCTGAAACCTCGCGAGTTGTGGCCTGATCCAGATAAGACAAAAACTCAAGTTGTAGAAGAGTTAGCCGCGCTAGTAGAGCCAATTCCGGGGAACCGATATGAGTTTTTACAGCCAATACAAATGCGTTTTAACGAATTGTTAGCTGGGGTGAGAGCTGAACTTGCGATAAAAGTGTTTGGTGATGACTTTGATACGTTGACTACGTTAGGCAGTGAGATAGAGGGTGCAATCTCTCAGGTTGAAGGTGCCGTAGATATACAAGTTGAGCAAACCACTGGTTTACCCATGCTTAATCTTGTGCCAAATCGTGAAAAACTGATGCAGTTTGGTATTAGTATTAGCCAAGTACAGTCTCAAGTGGCAATGGCTATGGGCGGTACAGTTGCAGGTAAGTTTTATCAAGGCGATGTGCGCTCAGATATTGTAGTAAGGCTCACAGAGTCCAAACGTAATGATATCGATTCAATACCTTATTTACCGATAACGTTGGCTGATGGACATACAGTACCACTTAAAGAATTGGTTGATATTGAGCTGATATCGGGTGCTAACCAAATAAATCGTGAAAATGGTAAACGTAGATTGGTAGTAACTGCCAATGTTCGTGGTAGGGACTTAGGTAGTTTTGTTGCAGACATACAAGCAGCCATTAATGAAAACGTTGAAGTACCTGCTGGTTATTGGGTGGAATATGGCGGCACTTACCAAAAACTGCAATCCGCTTCAGAGCGCCTGAGTATTGTTGTACCTGTCACTTTAATCATGATTGTTGGTTTATTAATCCTCGCCCTTAACTCGTTTAAAGATGCCATGATCATCTTTACGGGGGTTCCGCTTGCATTAACTGGTGGTATTGCTGCGCTGTTACTACGTGATATTCCGTTCTCAATTTCGGCAGCGGTTGGCTTTATCGCCTTATCGGGCATCGCCATCCTAAATGGACTGGTTATGGTGTCGTTTATCAGAGAACTGCGCAAAGATGGTTTGGCACTTGATAAAGCAATCTTTGATGGTGCGCTGACGCGTCTTCGACCTGTGTTAACAACCGCACTCGTTGCTTCATTAGGTTTTATTCCTATGGCGTTAAATACAGGCATAGGCTCGGAGGTTCAGCGGCCTCTGGCAACAGTAGTCATTGGTGGCATTATTTCGTCAACGATTTTGACTCTGTTTGTCATCCCTGCCTTATACAGAATTTTACATAAAGAAAAGGAGTCTATTTTGACTGATGTTGAAGTATTGGAGTCTCAAGATGCCAAGTAACATGATTAAAGTACTGACTTATCTGACGATTGCGCTGTTAGCGCTTGTCAGTATCGAAGCTTTTGCTCACGGAGTCGATGATAAAACCAGAGCATTTTTAGAGCAAAATAATGGAGTACAGTTTATCCCGTTTTTATATATAGGCGCTAAGCATATGATAACGGGCTATGACCACTTGCTGTTTTTAGTCGGTGTTATCTTCTTTTTATATCGTAGCCGTGACGTACTGTTGTACGTCACCATGTTTACTATTGGGCATAGTACAACCCTGTTATTTGGTGTGTTAAGTGACATACAGGTCAATGCTTATTTAATTGATGCCATTATCGGTTTTTCCGTAATTTATAAGGGCTTCGATAATCTAGGTGGCTTTAAGCTTTGCTTTAATTGGCAGCCTAATACCCAATGGGCGGTGCTGATTTTCGGTCTGTTTCATGGCTTTGGTTTAGCTACCAAATTACAAGAGTTTAGCCTAGCTGATGAAGGTCTTATTACCAACCTGATTGCCTTTAACTTAGGTGTTGAACTTGGTCAATTTGCTGCGCTCGCACTTATTTTGATCATGATAAATGCATGGCGAAAACTGCCTTCATTTCAACGCTTTTCGACAGTCACAAATACCGCACTAATGAGTGCTGGTGTGATGTTGATGGGCTTACAACTTGCTGGTTACTTTACCATTTAATCGATTTTTAACTTATAGAAATACAGAAATAAAAGAGAATTTTATGCAACATACAGTTAGTACCAAAACACTCGTTAAAGCGAGTATTTCAGCAGTCGTTGTCGCGGCTATTGCACTGGTTACCTTTATCTTACCAGCAGAGTACAACATCGATCCGACAGGTATTGGAAACAAGTTAGGTTTAACAGCACTTGCACAAGCGGCTGAAGTGGAAACAACGTCATTAGAGACAACTAAAGGCACGGATGAGTTTCAAACAATAGAAGTGACAGTCCCTGCGGGACGCGGCATCGAATATAAATTTTATATGAAGCAGCATGAAAAAATGACTTATGAATGGTTAACCGATGGTGTTCCATTGTACTTCGATTTACATGGTGAGCCAGAAGGTGACACAACGGGATATTTTGAAAGCTATGTTATTGCTACTACTAATGAAATGAAAGGTAGTTATACCACGCCATTTGAAGGCTCTCATGGCTGGTACTGGAAAAACAAATCAGACAAGCCAGTTTCAATACAGCTAATGGTCAAAGGGCAATACAAAGTTATTGGCCTTAAACAATAACGAATTTAACTTTACGAATTTCATACAAAATGGAGACTAAAATGAACAAACTAATATCAATCGTTGCGCTTTGTGGTGCCTTGCTAACTAGTAATGTACAGGCACATGGAGATCATGGTGTCATCAGCGGTCAGAAAGCTGTTAGCATCGCTGCAACACATATTCAAAAGATGACATTTAAAGACGCTGGTTTTGAAGTTGGTAAGTTAGATGAGTCATGGAAAAATATTGATAAGTCGCAACTTTCGATTGCTAGCGTTGAAGACAATTTCTACGTAGTTAGTGCATCTAATGCTAGCAACGAAGATAAGCTTTACTTCCAAATTGCAAAAAATGGTCAAGTTATAGCGGTTAAAAATAAAAACAACTTTTAACAAAATAAGAAGGCACCTTTTGATACATGAGGTGCCTTTGTTTTTGTACCAAGTCCGCTTTTGGCACAGAGCCACTGGTCGGCTCTAACTCATTAATTAGATGGTACGCCCCACCCATTAGCTAAACTCATAGTGTTGGCTATTACAGGAGGAAACCATCATGTCAGTTGCAAAAGTCATAGGTATTGATTTAGGTAAATCAACCTTTCACCTA
>NZ_JAKGBH010000085.1:0-9526 GCF_021532515.1 Pseudoalteromonas sp. PAST1
TTAACGAGGGCTTGATTATAGTGAGACCAGTTTGTGATTTTGCTCATTGTTGTTGCACAGGCTAGTAGGATATAGATGATCTGATCACAGGCTGGCAAGATAGTTCAAACTTTTAGGAAACAACGCCGTTAATGGCTGCTCATTGGGAGCGTCTGAGTCACTTCCACCACCGCCACATCCAACCATCATTAAAGCAGCGACTAGAAGCGCTCCAAAATTCCTTTTTAACTTGTAACTCACGCAATTCACCTTACTTTTATTGTTTGTAGATTGTAGATTGTAGATTGTAGATTGTACCCATAAAACTAAATATTGTAATTTTAATTAATGCACCACAAATAAAAACGCGGCCTTGGCCGCGTTTAGGTTCACATGGAAAAACAGGTTATTGCCAAGGGCGTTCTGCTGCAAGTTGCTGCTCAAAGGCATCAATTTGGCTGTTAAGTGTTTCAGTCACACCGATAAAGTCCAAGCCACTTAATAAACGCTCTTTGATGTCATGGCGAATATCAAAGTGAATAGTGTCAAACTTATCGCTACGAAGTTGTTGGTTTTCTAAATCAACTTCGATATTAATATCATCATGCTGTTCACTCAGTACAAATAATTGCTCAAGTGTTTCTGCAGGTAATGCGATAGCAAGCATTTGGTTATTGCCGCAGTTGTTAAAGAAAATATCAGCAAAGCTTTCCGCTAAGATCACTTCAAAACCATATTGCTTTAATGCCCATGGCGCGTGCTCACGCGATGAACCACAACCAAAGTTGTCGCGAGTTAAAAGAATTTGCGCACCTTGGTAACAAGGGCGATTCAAAATAAACTCAGGGTTTGGCTCGCCGTTATCTAAATAACGCCAATCGTAAAAAAGTGCCGCATCAAAACCATCACGGCTGGTCGACGTTAAAAATTGCTTTGGAATTATTTGGTCAGTATCAACATTGTTTTTATCTAACGGGGCCATTAAGCCACTAAAAAATACACTCATTAGGCTTCTCCTCTGATATCAACAAAACGACCATGAATTGCCGCTGCCGCAGCCATTGCAGGGCTCACTAAGTGAGTGCGGCCACCGCGACCTTGGCGACCTTCAAAGTTACGATTTGATGTAGAAGCACAGCGTTTACCTGCTTCTAATCTGTCGTCATTCATTGCTAAGCACATTGAACAACCTGGCTCACGCCATTCGAAGCCAGCTGCTTTAAAGATATCTGCAAGACCTTCGTCTTCGGCTTGTTTTTTAACAAGACCTGAGCCTGGAACAATCAGCGCTTCAACACCCGCTGCAACCTGCTTACCTTCAACAATTTGCGCAGCAGCACGTAAATCTTCAATTCGGCTATTTGTACATGAGCCAATAAATACGGTGTCAACAGTCGCAGAAGACAATTTATCACCGGCTTTTAAACCCATATATTTTAGTGCGCTACGGATTGCATCAGCTTTGATTAGGTCTGGTTCTTGCTCAGGATCAGGAATGAATTCATCTACGCCAATCACTTGCTCAGGGCTGGTACCCCACGTAATTTGCGGTTGAATATCAGCAGCCTCTAATTCAACAACATGATCAAACTCTGCGCCTTCATCTGTTTTTAGTGTTTGCCAGTAGGCAACGGCACTATCAAAGTCAGCACCTTGTGGTGCAAATGGGCGACCCTTTAAATAATCATAAGTTGTTTGATCTGGTGCGATTAAACCCGCTTTTGCGCCCATTTCAATACTCATATTACAAAGCGTCATACGCGCTTCCATAGACAGCGCTTCGATCCCTTCGCCACAAAATTCAGCAACATAGCCAGTACCACCCGCAGTGCCTAATTTACTGATCACCGCCATGATTAAATCTTTGGCAGTAACGGTTGGGCGCAGGCGACCATTTATTTTAATTTTTAACGACTTGGCTTTTTTCTGCTGTAGCGTTTGAGTGGCTAGAACATGCTCAACTTCTGAAGTACCAATACCGTGCGCTAATGCGCCAAATGCACCATGGGTCGATGTGTGGCTGTCACCACACACTATGGTTGTGCCCGGTAAGGTAATGCCCTGCTCAGGCCCCATTACATGCACAATACCTTGATTAATCGAATTTAAATCATAAAGTTGAATACCAAACTCTTTACAGTTTGCATCCAGTGCCATTAATTGATTTTTCGACACTTCACTCGCAGCATCTAATGAACGGCTTTTTGTTGAAACGTTATGGTCCATGGTCGCAAAGGTTTTTTCTGGGCAACGTACTTTGCGGTTTTTCTCACGTAAACCAGCAAAGGCTTGCGGCGATGTAACTTCATGAACTAGGTGACGGTCGATATAAAGTAAATCAGTTTGATCATTTATGCTGGCGACTACATGAGCTTGCCAAATTTTATCGTATAAGGTTTGGGCCACTTGCTATTCCCTCATTTTAGTTACGCTGAGTGACGTGCTCAGCGCAAACAATTTTTAATTAAATACGTGCCACAATTGCCGCAGCAACATCACTGGTGGTATACCCTGCATTTGGGTAGATATCTGGCGTACCAACACCTGCTTCAACCGCTTCTGCCACCGCTTTTTCAATCGTACGAGCCGCTTCATCTTGCCCTAGTGAGTAACGCAACATAAGCGCAGCACTTAAAATTTGCGCGATTGGGTTTGCCACCCCTTTACCAGCGATATCAGGTGCTGAGCCACCAGCTGGCTCATACAAACCAAAGCCAGACTGATTTAAACTCGCTGATGGTAATAAGCCCATAGAGCCTGTGATCATCGCGCACTCATCAGACAAAATGTCGCCAAATAAGTTATCGCAAAGTAATACATCAAACTGGCTTGGCTGTTTTACTAACTGCATTGCCGCGTTATCAACATAAATGTAGTCAAGGCTTACTTCTGGGTAATCTTTGCTTACTTCAGAGACCACTTCACGCCAAAGTACGCTGGTCGCTAACACATTCGCTTTATCAACCGAGGTAACATGATTACTACGCAGCTTAGCGGCTTCAAATGCAAAGCGTGCGATGCGCTCAATTTCTTTACGTGAATATGTTTGGGTATCGAAAGCGGCTTCTTGCTCACCTTCGCCACTGCGGCCTTTTTCACCGAAATAAATACCGCCGGTTAGCTCGCGCACACATAAGATATCAAAGCCTTGTGCGCTGATATCTGCACGAAGTGGTGACGCAGCACTTAGTGCTGGTAATAATTGTGCTGGGCGTAAATTACAGAACAAACCAAAATGCTTGCGCAATGGCAACAGTGAAGCTCGCTCTGGCTGCTCATTCGGCGGTAAGTTTTCCCACTTAGGGCCGCCTACCGAGCCAAATAAAATCGCATCGGCATTTTCGCAGGCACTCAGTGTGCTTTGCGGCAGTGCCTGACCAAACTCATCAATGGCAGCACCTCCAATCGCGTGGTGATGACGAGTCAAAGTAAAACCAAACTTTTCGCTTACAGCATCCAAGACGGTTTCTGCTGCTGCCATAACTTCTGGACCAATCCCGTCGCCTGCTAATACTGCGATACTGTAATTCGATTGACTCATCCTGCTTTCCTCTGTTGTTTTAAATCAGACACTTTTTGTGCACGATAAATTAAGTTATAAACGCGGATCATGGCGCGTACTGACGCTTCTACCACATCCGCTGCAATGCCCGCGCCGTGATATGGGCGACCATCGTATTTAGCGATAATATTCACTTGCCCTAGCGAGCTGGCACCTTGGCCTGTTGCTTCTAGGTTGTATTCAATCATCTCAACCGACATACCCGTTAAGCGCTCAATTGCTAAGAATGATGCTTCTACAGGGCCATTCCCTGTTGCGGCCTCTTGCTTTGACTCACCATCAATTGTCATGCCGATTGTTGAGCTCGCCACCGATTGTGAGTTAGACGTCGAGTTAACAAACTCAAGTTGATATTTTTCGTCTTTATCTTTGATTTGATTAAAGTAAATCATCGCTTCTAAGTCGTAGTCATACACAGTGCCTTTTTGGTCTGCTAATGCTAAGAAGCTGCTGTATAAGCTATCCATATCGTAATCAGATTTTTGATAGCCTAACTCTTCTAAACGATGCTCAATAACATGACGACCTGAACGCGAAGTCATGTTTAATTGGTTATTAGGTACACCGACACTTTCTGGCGACATTATTTCGTAAGTGTTTTGGGCTTTTAATACGCCGTCTTGGTGGATCCCTGAGCTGTGTGCAAAGGCATTTTCACCAACAATTGCTTTGTTTGGTTGTACTGGCATATTACAAATCTTCGCGACTTGACGCGAAGCACGGTAAATTTCTTCACTACGAATATCGGTATGCACTTTTAAGTGGTCTTCACGCATCTTCATGATCATCGCCACTTCTTCAAGCGAACAGTTACCTGCGCGCTCACCAATACCATTAATCGTACATTCGATTTGGCGAGCACCGGCTTGTACTGCAGCGATTGAGTTAGCAACCGCTAAACCTAAATCGTTATGGCAATGCACGCTTAAACGAGCCTTGTCGATATTTGGCACATTGTTCATTAAGTGATGGATCATCGCAGCATATTCGTCTGGCGTTACATAGCCAACAGTGTCAGGTAAGTTGATAGTTGATGCACCCGCATCAATAGCTTTTTCAACGATGCGGCATAAATCCCAATGCGGTGTACGACCTGCATCTTCACACGAAAACTCAACGTCATCGGTGTAGTTACGTGCAAGTTTAATCGACTTAACAGCCATTGCCGTTGCATCGTCTAAGCTCATACGTAATTTGTGCTCAAGGTGTAATGGGCTGGTTGCAATAAATGTATGAATACGGCCCTGCTCTGCCGGGCGAAGCGCTTCACCACATGCTTCAATATCTTTTGCTACAGCACGTGCTAAGCCACAAATAATCGGCCCTTTCACTTCAGTCGCAATGCGCTGTACAGAGCGAAAATCTGCTGGGCTAGATACCGGAAAACCCACTTCCATTACATCCACATTTAAGCGGCTAATGGTATGCGCAAGTTGAATTTTGTCGTCTTCGGTTAGGCTTGCTTTTAATGCTTGCTCACCATCACGTAACGTTGTGTCAAAAATCCAAACCTTATCTTTCATAAACTGTCCTCGTTCCCAATGACCCATTAGCGAGATAAAAAAAACCCCGCGGTTGCGGGGTTTTTTAATGTTCTACAAATGCAAATACACTAAGCCCCGCTCACTGATTTAAGCAGTAAGAGGTTTAGTTTTAATGTAATTGAATGTGTAATTTGCATCTTAATTTACTAAATGTGTGTTCAGTGGCTGTATTTTTAACATTCAAAAAACCAGCTTGCAAGCATAATTTTTCCACAAAATCGATAAAACCACGTCCACGAAAGGTTAAAAAACCCAGATAACAACAATTACACAAATAAAAATACCAACCCTACTTACTAAACATGATAAATAAAATAATGATCGAGCAATCTGTAACTAGAAAACGTAAAGAAAATATTTAACTCTGTGGTTAATAAATTTGATGGTGAGAATTCACAGTTCTGTAGATAACACGACGAGTATAAATTATGTGTTGATCTATCCTGTTGGGTTGTCCTTCGTTGCCATTGCTTTGTAATAGCCTAGCTTGTTGATCTCTCAAATCAACTGATGTTGCATTGCTAGCAGTCTCTGAGCTATGGTTCTTTGAAATAGTAGCGCTTTTTGGGTATAGCGCAATTCGGCTATAAACATGGCGAAACTGACTGTAGGGAACTCGCTTCCAACCATTTTGGTTAATCCAAAACTGGCAGCGTTTGTCATCTCGAAATTGTGAGACCTGATGAGCGTCTAATACGCCAAGCAGGTTATCTTGAATTTTCTTTTGCACACTTTTCGGTAGCGAGTATAACAAACTGCGGCTCAAGTCCCGAAAGCTTGGGCTGTTTTTTACCGTTGTTTCTTCACTCTGTTCTAAAAAATGGGCATGAGTATCATTCACCGGATCCTTGGTGAGCATATGCGTCCTCGCTATTTATTCATATTTTGAGGTAACTGAATAACGAAAAATCAGTTACTTAATTTGGCAGCGAACAATACATAAAACAGGAACAAAAATCCACCATGCCTTAGGCTGTTTTTTCTACATTACCTTTACTATCACGACCATACAAAGTGGCACCGCGAGCAATATAGCGTAATTGCCAGATCAAGCGTTCAACCAGTTCTTCACGTTGTGTCCCTTCAATATCGAGGGCTTCGGCACCGGCATTAAATACTAAAGTCACCATGGCTTCGGCTTGAATATATGCATGAGTTGGGTCGCACGGAGTTTCGCTTTCAAGGTAATGCGCAAGCTCTAAAATGAAATGTTTAATTTCACGAGCAACCGCAGCACGAAATGCTTTTGAAGTTCCTGAGCGCTCACGCAATAACAATCTAAATTGGTTGCTCGAGTTATCGATGAACTCCATAAAGGTCACGATTGATGTCGTGATCACACTACCGCCGCTCTCAATACGGCGACGCGCTTGGCGCATAAGTTGACGCAGTGTTAAACCAGCTTCATCAACCATGGTCAAACCAAGCTCATTCATGTCTTTAAAGTGGCGGTAAAAAGAGGTGGGAGCAATCCCTGCTTCACGGGCAACTTCACGTAAGCTTAAATTAGAAAAACTATGATCGGCACTCAATTGATTGAATGCAGCCTCGATTAGTGCTTGTCGTGTTTTTTGTTTCTGTTGCGCTCTAACACCCGACATGGAAACTCCCAGCGTGAACTTTTAATGATTTTTCGGTTAATGAGCTAGTCTAATACTTGACGCGGAGAGAATGAAACACTATTTTAGCGTACAACTGTACGCCGAGATTTATTCAGATGAAAAAACCACCGATTATTTGGACCAATGTGCTATTTTTTAGCCTTACATTTTTGGCCGCGATCACCCTTGTTCCTTGGTATGGCTTTAGCTACGGATACACCAGTACACAGTGGATAGCCTTTGTTGGCTGTATGTTCTACGCCGGACTTTCTATTACTGCAGGTTATCACCGCTTGTGGGCACACAAAGCCTATGATGTGCATCCTGTTATTGAAGTAATTTTTGCCTTAGGTGGTGCTTTTGCATTACAAAATAGTGCCTTGCACTGGAGTAGCGATCACCGTATTCACCATGGTCAAGTTGATGATCCAATCAAAGACCCTTACGCCGCTACTAATGGCTTTTGGTATAGCCACATTGGTTGGATGCTGCGCGATTATCAAGGCGAACAATACGGTAACTACAGTAACTGCCGTGACTTACAAAAAAACAAAGTCGTTATGTGGCAACACCGTCACTATATGAAGTTAGTCGTCGCGACTAATTTTGGTATTCCTTTACTACTTGGCTTAATGCTTGGCGATGTATGGGGCATGTTATTACTGGTTGGTTTACTGCGCTTGGTATTGAGCCAACATTTTACCTTTTTTATCAACTCGCTGGCGCATATCTGGGGTTCACGTCCGTACACAGAAAAAAACACCGCCCGTGATAATGGCTTTTTAGCGCTATTCACATACGGTGAAGGCTATCATAACTTCCACCATATTTTTGCTAGCGACTATCGCAATGGCATTAAGTGGTATCACTATGATCCAACTAAGTGGATGATCCGCTCTTTAGCGGCAATCGGTCTTGCTTCAAAATTAAAGCGCACACCGATTGAGCGAATCGAAAAAGCCAAGGCAGAAACCTTGATGAATAAGACTCAAGGTCGCCTTGCAAAATTGCCTTTAGCGCAAGATAAGCTTACATTATTACAATCTGAGTACGATTTACTGCTGAAAAAACTGCAACACTTCTGTGCCTTGCAAAAACGCGTGTTAGAAATCAAACGCAATAAAATGATGAAACAGTGTGAAAAATCAGCATTAATGACACAATATCACGAGCTTGAAGCCGCTTGGGAAAACCAAAAGCAGGCTTGGCTTGCACTAAATGCGAGGTTGTTAAAAGCCTCTTTTAGTTAACATAGGAGCGGCTGTGGCCAAACAACAAGTAAAGCAAAAAGATACTCCATCTTATCAATATGATGCAATCATCATAGGTACAGGTCCTGGCGGTGAAGGTACCGCCATGAACCTATCTAAAAGCAACAAAAGAGTCGCTGTTATTGAACGTCAAGAAGCGGTAGGCGGCGGCTGTGTGCACTGGGGTACTATCCCTTCAAAAGCATTACGTCACTCTGTAAGTCGTTATATTGAATATAAAGCAAACCCGCTATTTAATATTAGTGAGCGCCCTAACCGCTTAACTTTCCCCGATATTTTGCGCCACGCAAGTAACGTCATTTCAAAGCAATCTAATTTACGTAGCAGCTTTTATGAACGTAACCGCATTCATATGTATCAAGGTGATGCTGAGTTTATTGATAAACACACTATTAAAGTGACGCACCTAGACGGTTCGTTTGAAACGCTTACTGCACAAACAATCGTTATTGCTACTGGCTCGCGCCCTTACCGTCCACCAGGTGTAGACTTTAAACATCCACGCATTTACGACAGCGATACCATTTTAGGCCTTGAAGATGACCCTCATCGTGTGCTGATTTATGGTGCAGGTGTAATTGGTTGTGAGTATGCCTCTATTTTTAAAGGTTTAGGCGCCAAGGTTGACCTAGTGAATACCCGTGACCGCCTACTTGCCTTTATGGATGCGGAAATTTCAGATGCTCTGAGCTATCACTTTTGGAATAGCGGTATTGTTATTCGTCATAATGAAGAGTTTGATCGTGTAGAAACCCGTGATGACTGTGTGGTAATGCACTTGAAATCAGGCAAGCGCGTAAAAGCTGACTGTATTTTATTTGCCAATGGCCGTACCGGTAACACAGACACATTAAACCTTGAAGCTGTTGGCCTAAAAGCGGATGGTCGTGGCCAGCTTAAAGTGAATGAAACATACCAAACAGAAGTCGACAACATTTATGCTGTGGGCGATGTAATAGGTTACCCAAGCCTTGCCAGTGCGGCATTTGACCAAGGCCGTATTGCAGCCGATGCGATTGCATGTGGTAACTGTGATGAAAAGCTGATCATTGATATCCCAGCAGGTATTTATACAATCCCTGAAATGAGCTCAGTGGGTAAAACCGAGCAAGAGTTAACAGCTGCAAAAGTCCCTTACGAGGTAGGCCGTGCTCAATTTAAGCATTTAGCGCGTGCGCAAATTGCAGGCACTGAGGTGGGTAGCCTAAAGATTTTATTCCATGTTGATACCAAAGAAGTACTGGGTGTGCACTGCTTCGGTGAGCGTGCCTCTGAAATCGTTCACATCGGTCAAGCGATTATGGAACAAAAGAACGGCGGTAATAACATTGATTACTTTGTAAATACCACGTTCAACTACCCGACTATGGCTGAAGCCTATCGCGTAGCTGCATTAAATGGTTTAAATCGTTTGTTTAAGTAAATAAAAAAGCCCGCTTAATGCGTAATGCTGATCAGTTAAGAATATTTTTATGATCACTTGACTGATCTTTTCATAGCTTCAAAATCCGATATTAGAAATAATATCGGATTTTTTATGTCTCTAATTCAGCACTTCGATGATATGTC
>NZ_JAKGBH010000086.1:0-9502 GCF_021532515.1 Pseudoalteromonas sp. PAST1
TCGCTGCTTTATAAGTTGCTGGGTACCAATTAGGTGCCTTCGTGAAGGCTTGAGCCGTATGCAGTGAAAGTTGCACGTACGGTTCTTAGGAGGGCGACACTTGGTAACAGGTGTCGTCTATCCGACAGAAACGAGTTACGCTTGAAGGTTAGCTATTGGCAGCAAGCCGCCCTTTTGGAAATAGGTGTTAAAGAGAAGTATTAAAAGATTTCCTATAAATTACATTCATTAATCAATAACTGACTTATAGAGTCAGACTTTTTTGATAGTTTAAGGAGCTCATCATCCTTTGAAGGGGCTGTTGAATAGTTGAATTCTGAGCTAGAAAGAGTGTTCTTGATTTCTAAATAGTTAGATGAGAATTTTTGACAAAATTCAGTTATCTCCGCGTTAACTATTTCTTCGGAATTTTTCTTGTTCCTCATGTATAACTTGTAGTTCTCCGTTACAACTTCTAAAGCTGCATGATCGTAGCGTATGGTCGCAATCACTTCACTATCTTCGATTGTATAATCAACAATATTAACAGAAATAGGTCGTAAGATGTTGGCCTTCTCGCTGTAGCTTGATAAACCGGCTTGAGAATTGTTAACAATGAAATAAGCGCCTAGCTTTTGAGCTGCTTCTTTATATATTAAATCTGCAATGTTGTACTCATTAACCGTGAGGCCGATAGTTTTAAACTTGATAACTCTGACAGTATCAGCCGCATGAGCGCCATGGCTCAATACAAAAATGACTAGTAAAAATACAAATTTCATAAATCCTCCTTCAAGCTGAAAAGTATAAATTATTGAATGCAGGTTTGTGAAAATATAAAAAACACAATGAGGTTTTTTTATAACCTATTGTAAATAATTGATATTTAGTTTTGTTTTTAACCGCTGCACGAAATGAAATTTATGAAATGATTAATACAGTTTTAGTTATTAGAGGTCGTTTTAATGAATTTATTGAAAGCGCTAGCAAATGGGGCTTTTATATCGATTGTATTCCATGCGATCGGGAGTGCTTATGGTGCAGAAAAGGTTAGTGTCAATTTAACGCTCGATAATACCACTGAGTACGACGCACAAGTAATAGAGTATTTACTTCACAAAAAAGCTGTGGAGCAAGCAAAAGTAAACCTCAACACGAATGTTATAAGCGGCAATCAATTATTGCCGAATATAAGGGCAAAACTTAAAGAGCTAAACATTAAGCAAGAGCAAAGTACCCTTAATGCAACGGCTACTTTTGAGTTAGCTGAAGGTCCTGAGTTAATGGCTAATAAGAATACTATTAGGATTTATGACGAAGTATTTCTGTTTAATGGCGTCGAAACAAAACAATCATCAATGAAAAAAAGACTCAAAGAAAAGGTGTTTGAATATAAATTCTTTGCTGATATCCAAAGCAAATTATCTAACCTAGTGACAATATCAGACTATAAAATCAAAGAACCTCAAATTAGTGAAGACCAAATGATTTATGGTGGCCTTAAGCTCTCAGAAGTATTGAACATCCGCGCTTTAGTTGCAGCCCAAAGTTACTCTCGTAAAAGTATCTCAAATGGAGTAAATATTCGAAATGAAGAGTGTGCGCAGCTTGATTCAAATCTGTTAGATGTAAACCCTCAATTTCCATCGATTGGAAAAACTGCACACTGGCCAGAATTTAAAGTAGGTGTATCGATGCTAACACTCCAGCTCTTGACTGGGTTATCTCCAAAAGTTTTAGAAATTGATTTTACTAAAAACTTACTACTATCCGAATTGCAAAAGTCTAGAGCGAGAGTAAAAGACTATAATAGTGACTTATTGCCTTATTCAAATATGTGGGATGCATACAGAGAAAGCATAGAGAACTTCAAAAATGTATTAAATGGGCAGACGTCCAATTTATCTGAAGAATATATGGGGAATATCGAGGCATCACCTTTCCGTCAATATCCGTTTGCAGATGTTAAGCAAGTTACAATGCACCTTAGCTTTGATGAATTAATTAGTGAAGGGGACTACGATGGTATTGAGTTCAATGATTGGTTTTGGGGTCCGAAAAACTACTATGGAGTACGAAACAGCTATATTAATCGCGTAGATGATTTATCAAGAGGTAAGCCTTACTTTTTTCTTGTGATAGAGGTTTCAGGTGTAAAATTCTATCGAGCTGTCCTAGATATTAACTTTACTCATAACAAGCATAGCTCGGCAAAAGTAAAATTAATCCCAATAGATGTTTTGCCATTTTTACCAGGGTCAGAGTTTAATATCTTTAATCGAACAGACTATCGTAAGCTGTGGCTAAAATCTTTGGAACAGGTATCCGTGACTGATGGTTCAATAAGCAATCGAGCAGTCAATATACTGCCAAAAGAAATAATTGATTGTTTGCCCGATACGTTTGCATTTGATGTAACACTAAGTGAGTTGTTTGCTTTTAGAAAGGGGCAGACTGCATTACTCGACGGTGACTTTAACCCGGTAAAAAATTCACATGGAGACTACGTTGTTAATCAGAATGGTTTTCTAGGTTTTATGTCTACAGAAGAGCCCGCCTTTCCCGTATCTGTCAGCATGATGGGTAACTCGATAAATATTAGCTACTACAAAGACCATAAAATTGGGGATATAAGCGTTTATTTTGAGAAAAAGGTATTTTAATCAAAAAATACTGAAATTCAGTTGAAAATCACGCTTTTAAAATTTTTTTCAATTTTAAGATTAAGCCAGACTCAATATTCTGGCTTTTTTTATGGATTTTACAATTTACTCAATCGGTGAAACAGCGTTCATGTATGAGGTTCTAATGGGCCTTCGAAGAATGTTTGATTTTGGCTTTTCATCTTTGCATATTTTGATTGGTGCTACAGCTCTACTTTCACTGATGACTCTTGTAGTAAAAAGTTGGATCAACCCAAACTCTAACCCAGTACTATCTTGGTTTATTGGGCTTTGTATGTTCATGGTCTTGTGTGGTCCATTTTCTAAAGTAGATGTTGTTATTGAGTCGGTAAGAACTGGAGATGTGTATTATGTGAATGATGCACCTGGCATAGCTGCTGTTATTGCAATGATGACCTCAGGAATGTATGGGCTGTCACGAGATTATGAAGATTCATTCGCCTCACCGGATGGTTATCAGGCTGGTCAATTTCTCGATCCAATGAGGGCACTAGTGGCGCTTGATAAATTTGGATATATGGGCTCTGAAGAGCTAGATTCAGGTGTTGATGACCAAAGGTACAGAATCAAAACATCTACAATGAACTACCTTCAAGACTGTGTAATTTGGGATCTTCAAGTTGGTGGCAATGACGCTGAGCTAAATGCTGACAAAATAAAAAATGCCCCAATGGAAAACTTCCTTGAGTCTATAAGAATTAATACACCATCAAGAAGCACTTATATTCAAATAGACACTCCTGCCATGGAGCTATTAACATGCCCAAACGCATACTTGAAGCTCAAAAGTTACTTTGATAGCTCAAGTTTCAGAGAGATGACTGACAGGTTTTTGCAGAAAGAAAATGTAAAACCACAAGATGTTGAAGCCGGGGCGGAATCGATTTCTGCATTAAGCGCGACAATGAATGCATATCATTTAGCGACGGGAAGGTATTTATCAAATGTTTTTGCTGAAGCTGCTGCAAAAAGTGGGGATATGCAAGGGCTCCGCTCTGAACTTACTTTAATAGAAACAAAGTCTCAGCGACATTACCAAATGGCCGCGGATAGAAACCTAGCTTTGGAGCTATCAATTGGTTTTGCAACCTTCATTGAGGCCTTTGTGTTTTTCTTGATCCCAGTTATTGCAATCATGCTTGTAATGGGTGCTGAAGCTATGAAATCAGCTGCTATGTTCTTTGGGGTAACTGTGTGGGTTAACTTGTGGCCGGTAACCATGAGTGCGGTTAACCTTTTTACTTTACTTGCTATTCAAGGTCGATTTACATCAGTGTCAGCTGGTGGCGGTGGTGTAAGTGCAATCACATTTGGTATGTGGGGGCATAGCATGTCAACAATCGAATCATTTATTGCAGTGGCAAGTAGTTTAGCTGCTGCAGTTCCTATGCTCACTTTATATATACTGCATAGGGGTGTTCACACCATGATGGGTGTATCTAATAAGACGTCTCCTGATACAAATATTGATTCAAAGAAATTGTCACCGGATGTCACAACATCTGCAAATGGAGGTAAAGCAAGTCAAGGTGATACTACTATGCAAGCCAGTGATGTTCATTCCTCATATGGGCAATGGAGCCAAGCTCAACTGAATGGTGGACAACGAAATGATGTAAGTATTAATCCGGGTGGCGCAGGGCCAGCCTCGGGTTACCTTAAACAGTCATCAGCTGAGTTGTCAGCGATTGGCTCTAGAAATACTCAATTGGCAAATACTGAAGCCGCTAGCCAAACATTACAAAAAACTGCCACTGATAGTAAATCTGCTACTTTAGATTCAATCAAAGGGTATAAACAAGGAGAGTCATTTGAGAGTGTGGATACTTCACAATTATCAGAGGACGAAGCTTTCTTAGCGGCACAAACCGCAGCATATGCAACTGAAAATAACATGAGTTTATCTGATGCATATGATCACGTACTACAGGGCTCGGCAAGCATGGTAGCAAAGGGGGCTCCATCAATAGCAGGGTTTGGTTTAGGTGCTGATGCGAAAGCAGCGATCACAGCAAAAGCGGCATCACAAAAGCAAGTAGGCGCCTCAGAAAGATTGTCAGAGGACGAACGTGCACAAGTTTCTGAATCGATAAAAGCTAACTGGGGGAATGCAGTAAAAATGGCTCAATCATCGAGCAGTGATAACTCAGTTGCAAGTAAAGAGGCGGTTTCCCGACAGGAAGCTGTTACAAATGCTCATACAAATATGCTTCAAGCTCAAGCCCTTGAAGCTGAGGGGAATACAGCTAGCTCCGCTTCAAAAGTAATGACGCAAATGAATGCGGGTGAGGTTCAAAACTCAACCACAGGAGCAAATAAAGCATCAATCGGCTCAATTGTTTCAACACTTTCAGATGAGCAGCAGCATGTTCTTTTAGGTAGTTTGATTGGTGATGAAGGCTTAAATAGTTTATCTGGTGACAAGAGAAGTGCTTTAATTTCTGAGTTGGGAGATAGGTTCGACTACCACAAAGAGCAGGTAAATAAAGGTGATAACGCGAGATTACCGGAAAGCCAAAAAAATAATATTGCTTTGGCCAATACGGTTACTGATGCAATCGCAAGAATGTCTGGAAATACTGAAGTGTTGTCTACAGACCATAATGGTAACCAACTTCCTCTTTCAACTGGAGTTACAGCACTTAAACAAGCTAATACCGAAAGAGGAGCTTCTGCAGGCTTAATGAGAGAATTAGGTGAAACACTACAAGCGCCGAGCCTAATTTCACTTAGTGACCAATTGAATGGATATAAACCGAGTGATAATTCACATATTCCAAAACCTGAAGATAATACTGGCATAGACACCAACACTTTAAGTAATGATGTAAATAGTGGCATAAAGACTGATCCAACAAACATGTTCAATAATGAGCGTAATGCACAAGCATTTGCTGAACACAAAGAGCAATCTCAAAACGAGGTTAGTAGTAGAGGGGCATCTGGTACAGGTGCTGTTAAAGCTAAGGGTGAGGATGTTGTTTCTGAGTCAGAAGATAAAAATGCAAATAATTTAGCGCATGCATTTGGATCATTAAAAGTATTAGGCTCAGAATCTAATGAATTATCTGGCGGTGTAGTTAGTTCTATTGGCTCACTATTCACCTCTTCAGTGGGTGAGGCTGTTACGGATGAGTTTAAGAAGTCTGGTAATGGTGAAGGTATTAATTCGAATCTAATTGAAATGGGTTTTGGTGTTTTATCTAACAATACACCAGAAGCTATTAGAAACTTACTAACTAGCGCAGCAAATGGTGAAGGTTCGATTATTAATGGTGAACGCTTATCTCCAAATGAAACACTAATGTATGCTGGGGCTGTTCAAACAGCAATGCGCCCTGAGTCTCTAGCTGCCTTCAATGAAAGTTTAAATTCAAACTCAGCTCTTCTTGCTTCAACGCAACCTAATAACCCTTACAGAAATGCTCAAGAAAATATCTCAGCTGTACAGGAGATGAGAGAGAATGAATCAATTAATAATGCCCTGAAGAGTAGTGAGTTAATTGCGGCATACTCAGCATTGGCAAACCTTGATGATGGTCAAATTGAGGACGTAATTGCAGCCACGAAAGGAGATGAAAGTTTCTTAGGTATTAATGATGCTAAATACGCTCGTCATTTAGAAGCGCTAAATGAGTTATCCCCACAGTTAGGTTTAGAACCTCAGTACAACCCATCAAGGTATAAAGATGAGCCAAGTCAAAAAGGTAGTTTGGAATCAGTAAACTACGACTCTCAAGCTAGCTCAATGGCTGGGTTTGCTGGATTAAATGAGAGAGAAAATTTAGATCGAACTGAAAACAGATCGAAACCTAGTGGCCAAGGTCTTGTTGATGGTATTACCAAAGGAAATTATGACCAAGATGCCAAAGAGATAGCTAAATATGCGTTAGCAAACTTTAATGCAACTGGTGATACATCAGGAGTTAGCTTTAAGGAACTTAATGATCGAAATTTAGATAATTTTAAATCAGCACAAGTTTCTAGTCGAGAATTTAGTATTCCTGACTTTACTAACATCACCCCTGAAACAATGGAAGATCTGAATAAGATGAGGGATGCACTTTTAATTGCAGGTAAAGATAGCGAGGCAGAAACACTAACTAATACAATTGCTTCTATTACTTCAGATGAGCAAACTAAAAATGGGTATGAATCAAGTGCATCTAAGGAGCATGAAAGCCAAGTAATTAATAACGCAATTCACTCAGAAGGTGTTTCTAGTAAAGCGAAGGAGTTTGCCGCGAACGCCCTTTATGGCACAAGCGATACTCCAAGAAATCTTTCTCATGATGACATGAGAGATCTACTTACAATAAACAACTTACTAAGTACAGCTCCAGAAGCACAAAGAACATTAAGTGAAGCGATCACAACTGCCTTCACACCGAATTATAGTGATGCCGGTACTAAAGAAGCAAATCCACCTGTAAACAGCCTTAATTCAAGCGAAGCCTCAGTGCCGCAACAGTCTGTAAATGAAAGTGATTATGATAAGAGCTCTGTCACACAACAGAATGCACTGAGCGTAACACCAAAAAGCTTATCAGTTGATAATAACCGTGGTGAAGAAATAGAAGAAACCCCTATCAAGCCAAGTGAGGTAAATAGTGGGGTTAACAGTACTGGTAAAGATGAAAGCGGGAATGTTCTATCTAAAGAGTCATCGATTGCAGGCAATGATTCAAGGGATCGTATTGATACCTACCAATATTCTGGCACAAAAGATGATTCTTATCCGAATACTACAGATTCAGGTCGTTCTTTAGTGGGCACACAATCAGAAAACCTTCAGGCTTCAGTAAGTAATGGCGGCACATTAAATAGTGAGGTTGGTTCTACTGGCAGTACCACTAGTCCAGGGTTGCAAAGCAGCCCTGCGAGTACAGACCAATCAGAAAGCCTTAAGGCATCGGCAAGTACTGGCGGTAAGTTAAATAGTGAGAATAGTTCGACTGATCGCAATGCTAGTCCAGAGTTGCAAAGCAGCCTTGTGAGTCCAGACCAATCAGAAAGCCTTCAGGCATCGGCAAGTACTGGCGGTAAGTTAAATAGTGAGAATGGTTCGACTGATCGCAATGCTAGTCCAGAGTTGCAAAGCAGCCTTGTAAGTCCAGACCAATCAGAAAACCTTCAGGCATCGGTAAATACTGGCGGTACGTTAAATAGTGAGAGCGGTTTAAGTGACCGCACAGCTAGTCCTGAGTTGCAAAGCAGTCCTGTGAGTCTAGACCAATCAGAAAGCCTTCAGGCATCGGTAAATACTGGCGGTACGTTAAATAGTGAGAGCGGTTTAAGTGACCGCACAGCTAGTCCAGAGTTGCAAAGCAGTCCTGTGAGTCCAGACCAATCAGAAAACCTTCAGGCATCGGCAAGTGGTGGTTCTATTGTTGCTGAGCCTAGTCTAAAACCTGACACAAGCGGTGATAATGTGCAGACTCAATCACAGTTAATTGCTTCTAATTCTTCTCAGAAAGGTGAGTCTTTTGAACAATCTAACTCAGATGAAAGTTCAGTTGTGAACAACTCTAGTTCTGAGAACCTAAGTTTTAATGAAACAAACGCTGGTGAAGCAGCGATGGTTAGCAATAGAGAAAATTCAATTGAAGAGAGAAACCCTTCTGGCCTACATCCTGTAGCTGGTGGTGAAGTCACTAGGACCGAGTCACAAGAGGTTGGATTAAGGCAAGTTCTTGATAATACAGAAATGAGCAATGATGCATTATTAAAAGCGGAAAATATCTTGTCTCTAGGTACAAATTCCAATTTGAGCTCATTTACAAAGGAAGAAAAAGCAGAGCTATTAGATTTGGCTGACAATCTAGAGGCAAATAATTACATAGCTGAATCATTACGAATCAAAAGAACGTTGGAGAGCTAACATTGACGATGACATTAGAGCAAGAATCAGCAGCTAACGATGTTAATAATCACTCTTTGATTCTTGCTACAGCAGGTAGTGGTAAAACAAAAACATTAATTGAAAAAGTAAAAAACGTACTAAAAAAATCATATGACAGGAAGGTTATTCTCGTTACATTTACAAATGCGGCCGTCAACGAAATGCAAGAAAGGTTGGAAATAGCTCTTCCACAATCATCAATAAATAGAGTTTCTGTAACTACATTTCACAGGCAGTTTCTTAACCAAACAAAGAAACTCATGCAAGGTAAGCTACTAATTGGAGCAACATACTTCAACTTTATTGATAGGTTGAAGAATTACATCGAAAATGAGCACCTACTACCGGAGTTAAAAGTAACATTCAATGACATTACGAGCATTTTGAATGATCAGCCATTAGATGAAAAAAAAGGGTTTGATAAAGACGCTGTTAAGCTAGTTAAAGAATGTTATCAAGAGTTAAAGATAAAGAACCACCTTTATGACTTAGATGACGCAACCAGGCGCGCGGTAGAAGGAACTTTAAGTGGGGAAATACCGCTATTAAATTGTACAGACCTAATGATTGATGAGTTTCAAGACACAGATTTACTACAATATGAGTGGATTGCCCTGCAGGGGCGCGGAGGGATTAATCTAACACCTGTTGGAGATGATGATCAAAGTATCTACTCATGGAGAGGCGCTAGAAGTTATGAAACAATGCTTAAGTTTAAAGATGAATTTAAACCCAATATTCATATGCTTGCAAAGTGTTTTAGATGTAGACCTGAAATAATAGATGCCAGTAAAAATCTAATAGAATTTAGGCGTTGTTTCCTAAAAGTTTGAACTATCTTGCCAGCCTGTGATCAGATCATCTATATCCTACTAGCCTGTGCAACAACAATGAGCAAAATCACAAACTGGTCTCACTATAATCAAGCCCTCGTTAA
>NZ_JAKGBH010000087.1:0-9400 GCF_021532515.1 Pseudoalteromonas sp. PAST1
GGTCCTATGCCACAAACTCGTGAGCACATCCTACTTTCTCGTCAGGTTGGTGTACCTTACATCATCGTATTCATGAACAAATGTGACATGGTTGACGACGAAGAGCTACTTGAGCTAGTTGAGATGGAAGTTCGTGAACTTCTTTCTGAGTACGACTTCCCAGGTGATGACTTACCACTAATCCAAGGTTCAGCGCTTAAAGCGTTAGAAGGCGAGAAAGAGTGGGAAGACAAAATCGTTGAGCTTGCAGAAGCACTAGATTCTTACATCCCAGAGCCAGAGCGTGACATCGATAAGCCATTCATCATGCCTATCGAAGACGTATTCTCAATCCAAGGTCGTGGTACTGTTGTAACTGGCCGTGTTGAAGCTGGTATCATCAACGTGAATGACGAAGTTGAAATCGTAGGTATCAAAGAAACTACGAAGACAACTTGTACAGGTGTTGAGATGTTCCGTAAGCTTCTAGACGAAGGTCGTGCGGGTGAGAACATCGGTGCACTTCTACGTGGTACTAAGCGTGAAGACGTTGAACGTGGTCAAGTACTAGCTAAGCCTGGTTCAATCACTCCACACACGAAGTTCACTTCAGAAGTATACGTACTTTCTAAAGATGAAGGTGGTCGTCACACTCCATTCTTCAAAGGTTACCGTCCACAGTTCTACTTCCGTACAACTGACGTAACAGGTGACGTACAGTTACCAGACGGCGTTGAAATGGTAATGCCTGGTGACAACATCAAGATGACTGTAGAACTAATCTGCCCAATCGCGATGGACGAAGGTTTACGCTTCGCTATCCGTGAAGGTGGCCGTACAGTTGGTGCTGGTGTTGTTGCAACTATCGTTGAGTAATATCAACAGATAGAGCTTCACAGCTTATAAAAAGGTCGCCTAGGCGGCCTTTTTTAATGCCTGTAGAAAAGCTATCAGCTTTCAGACGTCAGATTAGAACGGTGGGGCTGTTTAGTGTGGTGTTTAGCTCAGCATTTGCCCTGTTCATTCTTCGGGTAGGTTGGTTTGAGCGCAGCGAAACCCAACACAATCCATGTAAACCTTTTCTTTGGTAAACCCAAACCACCATAAAACACTCCCAAGGTTATGCTTGACCTATAACCTAGAGCCTTTACCCTCGCTAACTCACATCTAAATCCAACCCCTTGATATCTATCTTGGTTATTCATCCCTAAATTGGGAAATGATTATGAATGTTAGCTGAACTGAACTACGCTTGATTAATAACTAATAATAAATGTGTAGATTTAGGGATGATCCGTTTTTTAATAGCGCTGTTAGCACTTCTGTTCTTACCTTCAGCTTGGTCTGCATTTCATAATTACGATATTGAGGATGGATTATCGCAAAGTGTTGTGTTCGATATTGTGCAAGATCAGCAAGGTTTTATGTGGTTTTCGACGCAGGCAGGTTTAAACCGTTATGATGGCAATAAGTTTACCGTATTCACAGCCTCTGATGAGACAAATAGCCTAGCAAATAACTATATCTATCCATTGGCACTTGATAGCGAATCACAGCTGTTTATAGGTACGCGAAATAGTGGTGTAAACCAACTTGCATTACATAATTATCAATTTTCTGAGCCACTCTTAAAAGAGCGTCGCATCACCAGTTTATTGGTAGCGCAACAGCACGTTTATATTGGTACATACGACGGTAGCCTGTTTCGTTACGATAAGCGAACACAGCAACTTGAAAGGCTAATAACAGACTTAAAAAAGCCTATTTATGCGCTATCAAAAATTGCCGACATCCTTTGGATTGGTACCCATGGAGCTGGGTTACTTTATTATGATCTTATTAATAAACAACAAATTAATACTATTTTTTCTGGCTTTGCTGAGCCAATAGATATTCATGCCAGTATCTTTGCTATCAAACAGGCAGCTGATGGCAGTATTTGGTTGGCAAGTCAGGGTGGTGGCTTATACAAGATTGAGTTAAGCACTAAAACAATGACGCAGTGGCTTACCTCTAATGATGGCGGTGTTGGGCTTAGCAGTAATGAAATTCGTGATATTGAGTTTGATAGCCAAGGCCAAGTTTGGCTGGCAACGCGAGGTGGCGGGATTAATGTTTACGATCCAATTAATGCAAGCTTCACCGTTTTAGCACATGACCCATTTGATAAATATAGTCTTGCTCATAACCGGGTCTATAGTATCTACCGAGACAGTAGCGACATTATGTGGTTTGGTACTGCCAATGGGATCAGTAAGCTCGACCCAGCATCATTGCAATTTAGTAAGTTAAAAAAGCCAGCGCCACTTTCAAGTAACGATGCGTGGGCGCTATTTGAAGACTCAAAGCAACGTATTTGGTATGGCAGCTGGGGTGGCGGTATCGATATTCTTGAGCAGCAATTAAATCGTTTAGAGCGCATAACCACCGAAAGTTCACCGTATTCAATTAGTAGCAATGCAATTAAAGCCATTGCCGAAGATCGTAATGGCGATATATGGATTGGCAGTTGGCAGCAAGGGATTGATGTTTTGCATACCGATGGCAGCATCAGTCACTTTCGAGCAGGTGAAGGCGAGCATGGCTTAACTGAGAACAGTATATATGCTCTTTTAGTCGATGAGAAAAATAATGTCTGGGTTGGCACGAATGGTGGAGGGCTGTTTTGTTTTGATAGACAGCGTGGCAAATTTATTAGTTTTGCACAGCCTGTAGCGAATACACAACTTATAATTCCGACTGCGCGGGTGACGAGTTTATATAAAAGCTCGCAAGAAGAGCTGTGGATAGGCACAGATGGTGATGGGGCTTATCATTACAATGCTGCAACCGATACCCTCACTAATTATCGCAAAGGCGACTTGGCTTTATCTGATAATACAGTGCGTGCGTTTTTAGAAATTGACCAGCAAATGTGGCTCGCAACGTCGAACGGCTTAAATATTATTGATTTGAGCAACCAGCAAGTTCATCAGCTTAATGTCGCTCAAGGCCTTCCTAATCAAGTCGTTTATGCATTGTTAAAAGACAATGAAGATTGGGTTTGGCTCAGTACCAACAACGGCCTCGCTAAAATAGATCCTGCAACCATGAGCATTAAAAACTATAAAGCTCGCCATGGCTTACAAGGTAATGAATTTAATGCCGGTGCTTATTTAAAAACCCGTGATGGCCGCTTGATGTTTGGTGGCACACAGGGGGTGAGTGTCATTAATCCTGCTGACCTTGAAGTTAATACTATTGGCGGGCAATTGGCACTTACTAGTTTGCAATTTGATGATGAGGATGTGGTAAACGAAGGAGTCAGTCGTTTAGGCAGTTTATACCAAATAGAAAAAAGCCGTTCAGTGACTATTCCTGCGGGCATCAAACGGGTTCACTTTCAGATTAGTTACCTACACTACTCTGAGCCACAGACTAACCTGTACTCTTATCAGTTAGCGGGCTTTGAACAGCAATGGCGTAAAGCTACAGGGCCTTTTTTATCTGTTGATTATACTAACCTTCCTGCTGGTAAATATCAGTTGAAAGTTAATGCTAGTAGTGAAAGCGGGGCAAATGTGCTCACTCCATTACTGTTAAACATAACCGTTCTTGCTCCTTGGTGGCAAACTAGTGAGTTTTATCTGTTAGCGGCTATGCTGATTTTGGCGATGGTCTGGCTATTCACAGTGCTTTGGACTCGCCGGATACGCAAACAAAAATATTATCTGGAGCAAATTGTTAGTGAGCGTACCGACGAAATCGCAGAGCAAAAAACGCTCATCGAACAGCAAGCTGAAGCTCTGAGTGATTCACTCGAAAATAAAGTACGCTTCTTCACGCATGCATCTCATGAATTACGTACTCCTTTGAGTTTGTTGATTGCGCCGTTGCAAAAGCTAATAGCTGATGAGCGAATTACTGAAAAGCGTGAGCAGCTGAATTTGGTATTGCGAAATAGCCGGCGTTTAGAAAATTTGGTTGATAAGCTATTAACGCTGACTCGTTATGATGAGCGCCATGAAGAGATTATAAAAGTTGTGTCACTATCGGCAATTGCCAGAGAGGTCGCAGGGCAGTTTGCTGTGTTAGGTGAAAAGTCTATCGACTTTAAGGTCGATATTGAAGAAGCCGTATTTATCGAAAGCACCCGAGAAGGGGTGATCACGATTCTTACCAACCTTTTAAGCAATGCATTTAAATATACTCAGCAAGGTCAAGTCAGCTTAACTGTAAGCGTATCAGGTGAGCTTGCCAACATAGAAGTAACAGACACAGGTAAAGGTATCGCAGACGCTGAAAAAGGCAAAGTATTTGATACTTTCTACAGAGTGAGTAGTCATGCAAATGTAGAAGGTAGTGGCGTTGGCCTAGCCATCGTTAAGCGTTTGGTTGATAAGTACAAAGGCACGCTTGTGCTGGCAAGTCGCTTAGGGGAAGGAACTAGTTTTAAACTTTCATTTCAAGCAACGCAATTTGCAGCTCAAGCTTCTGCTGCAAGTATCAGTTCAAAATCAAATGAAGTGCAGAATAAAGCCAGTGTATTAATTATTGAAGACAACGATGAGTTACGCCATTACCTTAAATCTGAGTTACAACACCGCTACCAAGTTTTATTAGCGCAAGATGGCCAAGTTGGATTGCAAATAGCTTTGAGCCAAGTGCCAGATTTAATCATCACTGATTTAATGATGCCTAAAGTTGATGGCTTTACTGTGTTAGATTCATTACATAACTCGCCCGTTACATGCCATATCCCAGTAATTATTTTGACCGCAAAGGGCGATTATGAAACTCGAGTGAGTAGTTTGCAGCAACACGCGCTAGATGTGATCACTAAACCATTCGATAGAGAAGAGCTATTTTTAAAAATTGAGAACTGGCTAGGCTGGGTAGCTCAATATGCACAACAATCGAAATCTGAAAAGTCGCCACATAAAGCTCAGCAAAGAACGGCCTTTTCACTCGACCCGAGAGACAAAAAGCTGCTTGAAAAGTTAGCTGAATATGTTGCTGAGCATTTTCATCAGCAGGGCTTTTCTATGCTTGAATGTGCGAAGCACTTAGCATTGAGTGAGCGTCAATTCCAAAGAAAGTTAAAAGTATTGTTAAATATCACACCAAGTGAATATCTTCGCGAATATAGATTGCAAAGAGCTGCTGAGTTGTTACAGCAGGGTCGCCAAGTAAGTCTAGTTATAGATGATGTTGGTTTTTCTTCACGTTCGTATTTTTCTAAGTTTTTCAAAGAAAAATATGGTGTGACGGCAAAAGAATATCAATGTCAAAAACTTTAACCTACTGTTTTTTAATTACATGTCGTATTTGAGTACATTTTTGTCGGCATTCAGTACACACAATTTGAATAACTCATCTACCATAAAACCTTAATGAAAAATGAACGGGAAAACATGCTTCGAGGTACTCAAATTGACGGGCAAACATAAAGTCTAATTTATGGTTAAAAGAGTGATCGAGCGCTGACCTTGTTCATACGTTTATTAAGATTTGCTTCCTTTGAGATTGGCAACTGCTCGGCAGTTGCCTCTTTTTAGTGAGCTATACCGCAATCAATGTAAGGATTAACATGATGAGCCCTCCAAATTTCAGGTCTATGAATTTTATAAAACAATTACTTTTCGCAGCCAGTATTATTAGCTTAACAGCTTGTGGTGGGAATAATAGCAATAACGAAGATGATACCCCTCCCGTTGCTGAAGAGAATAAAAGTCCAACAGTATCAATTAACAGTGACACAGAGTTATTAGAGGGAGAGGAGCTAGTTTTACAGGCGACAGCGACTGATAGTGACGGAAGTATTAGTCAATATGCTTGGACACAAGTATCTGGTCCTACCCTTGATCTTTCTGGTAGCGATACAAGCACCTTAACAATTACAGCACCTGCAGTTGAAGAAGATGCAGATATTGTTATTGCTTTGACTGTAACAGATGATGACGATGCAACTGCAAGTGCAGAAGTTAATATAGCTCTGAAGCGCAAGGCACTAAAAATAACATTTGAAGGCATTGTAACTGATGAGCCAATTGTTAATTCTAGTGTTGTAGTTCACATTGGTGATGAACAGTTTGAAGTAACCGCGGATGCCCTGGGTCGTTTTAGCGTAGATATTGAAGTGGATGACTCTGATGCAAATGAATTAGTGAAGCTAGTCGCATATGGTAATAATTCAATCAATCCCGGTGTAGAGTTTGTCTCACAGCTAAAATCAATTTCAACTTTGCTGGCGCAAGCAGGAGCTGATGGAAAGCTTAGTAAAGAGGATAATTTTGGCGTTAATGTAACTAATGTTACTACCGCAGAGTTTGCATTATTGACTCGTGATGGTGCTGATATCAACTCCGAAGAAGCACTCGATGATGCATTGTTAGCTGTTGATGCGGATGAGAAGTTACTTTTAGCATCATTAATTAAAATTATTGTTGATAACGAAAACTATGAACTTCCTGAAGGCGTCGAATCAACCTTAGACCTTGTATCAAATTCTGAGGATATTGATAACTTTGTTAATACCGTAGAGAGCCAAGAACCGGGTCTAATTGAATCGACAAAAGAAGAAATTAAAGAAGATGATGAACTTGTAGATCAGACCGTTACTAGTATTGTGGGTGAGTATATTTTAATGCAGCCGCAATACTATAGAGCATCAACTGCGCAGTTAGAGTTTAAGGCTGATGGAACTGGCTATGCTAGTTTGATTGATGTCGATACAAGCTTTAATTGGTCTCAGCAAGAGCAGGATATTACAATTAATTTAGCTGAGCCTGTACTTATAAACTGCTCATTTAGCAATGATGAAAATGATCAGCAGCAGGAGGTATGTGAGTATTTAGTTGAGTTAGATCTAATTATTCTCTTGGAAAATGATGCTAATAGAACTGTAGAGTTTTCTCGCAAAACTGAAACTCGTTTCAGTAACAGCGGTGAAGTGTATAACAGCTCTGAATCTAATTATAACGCCACCCTTATTGAACAACGACAAACACTTGCAGTGACAGCAGATGAGCTTATTGGTACTTGGGTTATTGATAATTTGAGCGAGTTTGGTGGGTATAGTAGTGCTGTAAGTATTGAGCTACTTTCTGGTGGAACTGGGACGCTCACTGATAACGATAAAACGCCTGTCAGTGTTACTTGGCAAGTCGATGAGAATCAACTGCTTATAAGTAATAGCGCAGAAAGTATCAATTATGACATCGCAATTTGGTTAGTTAAAAATGTACAAGTTGGTTATCAATTTGCTGCATCACTCGAAGCTAAAACAGATGATAGCTCGCGAACAGTTACTGGTTTAATGGTGAAAGATAACCAGCTTTCATTTACTGAAGCAGATCTACTTGGTAAATGGACTGTGTACCAAGGTTATAACTCACCACAAACAGACCTTCATTACGACGTTTATGACGATGGTTTAATGAATTTTAATTTGAATCAAAACTTTCGTTCTTGGCAAGTAAGTAGTGATGGAGAATTCTTACGTTATAACTATTTTACAAGTAATGGCATTCAGCCAATCTGCCCTGAAGATGATGTTTGCCAAGTATATAGTGAGTTTTCTCAACGTCTGCTAGCAACCAGTAACGGGCAAAACTTTACTTACCGTAAGTATCGCTTTTTTAATTATGACGGAACCGAACGCCCAGAGGATTACTCATCACATCTTCGAAACTTCTCAGTTTCTAAGGAATATGGCGTATCTAAATTTGCTCCCTACTGGTTAGAAGAAAACGCTAGCTATGATGAAAATGGTTATCCGATAAACGTTGGTTTTATTGAGCTTTATTCGCCAAGGGAACGTGGTGTTGAAACTATTAAAGTTGAGACAATCTATAACGATGAATTAGATGAATATAAACGTAGAATTAGCTTTTCATATCTTGGAGTTTTAACTGAATATGACTACAGCTTAGCCTCCGGCAAATTGATGTTTAATACATCGCAAGCAGAGGTTAGTGACTTTGATAGGTATTTCTTAACGGTTTGTGTTTATGCGCAGTCAGCGAGTTGTACTGAAGGTGATAAGCAAGCTTGGTTCTTTGATAAAGCGATGGCGGAAGCGCAGGTTGATATTGATCGCCCTGCAACAGAGCACCCGTTAGATGGCGCCTGGCAACTTGCCGATGAACCTGATGTTGCAGTGGTTTTACGTGATGGGAAGTGGATTCAGATTCAAGCAATGGCAGATGAAGGCGTTGATGATGCTCATCCGGGATTTGAGTTAGGCGATTTTACTTGGAATGAGAGTACAGGTGAGTTTACTGTTGAACTAAGCGAAGATACCAATGGAAGTTTTGGGATTGACGATGCTGGCAGCATTATAGCGTCTGTCTCTGCAGATACACTTACTCTTGAAATTGAAGGGGAAGGTGATGTTGTACTAACACGTATTTATAGTCTGGGAAATCCCCTAGTAGGTGCTTATTTCGATGGTTCGCTTGATGGTGACTTCTTTATGGGCATATTTAAAGAAGACGGTACTTTCTTAGAGCTTGCTCATGACACTGAAAATGATGAGCTGGGTATATCTGGAGGCTACTATAATTATGACATTGAGAATCAAAAAGTGTTTGTCGATTTCTATGAAAAAACATACGGTAGCCCAATAGAAGAAGCTGACCCGCACTTTATTGTCAAAGCACAAGGCAACTTTTTACAATTTAAAGATGGCGATGACTTCGGTGTAATGCAAAGAATTACGCGAGTTATTGAGCAAGATTCTTTTACCGAAGTCGACTTAATTGGTACACATATTTTCACCTATATGGCCGAGAGTGGTGGTGTTGAAACATCAAATATTGTCATTGCTGAAGATGGCAGCGCTTCATTCGAATTAGATGGTGAAGTTCGTAGTGCGTCTTGGGAGCTGCATTTAGGATCTTTAATGATGTTTAGTGAGGCTACCGAGAGTCAGAATTATGGTTATGGCGTGTTAATGACTCCTATCACAACCGTTGATGGAGGATTTAGCATTGAAACTTTAGGTTTTGAAGTACCAGAAAGCTATAACGACGATGATGACCCTGCATTACATACATTTTTGTCAGGCAGCTTAATTAAGCAGTAATTTATACCCAAACCACCTCAAGATGCAGAATTCAGCGTTTCACAGGTGCTTAAAATCAAGGCGTTACTTTGCAAGAATGGCAGTCCCTTTTAAGAAGTAACAACGATGAGAGTAAGTGCCTGCGAAGCGCCCAAAGGGTTGGTTTAAAAGCGATTTATACTGCGTTATTGATTTTAACAATAGAACCACTATTACTTGCAATCAATGCCTTGCCTAAATCGCTTTTAATTTTCGGCCCTAAACCACCTACTTCAGTAGGTGGTTATCATCATTTAGGCTTTGCCTGAAAAAATACTCATGTTAATTCCTTACTTGATTTTTAGCGAAGTCATATAAGGAAAAAACATGAGTAGA
>NZ_JAKGBH010000088.1:0-9258 GCF_021532515.1 Pseudoalteromonas sp. PAST1
ATATTGAGATTGCTTGAAGTCGCCACGGAGAAGATCGGCAACTGACCATAAAAACGCAGCTGTTGAAGAGAAGTTGTTGTTAGTCATTGTCTATTTTTGCGCTACTCTTAATTTATTTTTTGATTACATGGGACAAGTCTGAAGCTGAAATGCAAGCTAGCATTCTAAATTCCTTTTTATCATTAGTGATACACTATACTGGCTTATCGATTTTTGAGTGTTGTTTTCTAGTCATAGTATCCTTCTAAAGCAAGAATTTTAAAGGAGTTTTGATTGCTTTGTGTACAATAGCATACACTTTTCTTTAGTAGAACATAGTTAAAACAGTTATTGCTCTTGAAACTTAAATTATTACTGTAAAAATTCTATGAATTAATAAAGCCCACATAATTAAATTGAACTTCTAAAATGCTAATAAGCAAATTTTGCTACTGTAATTTTTTTAATATAGCCACACTATCATTGTAGAGGTTTAGCTCTTTGATTTGAATTAATTTTTATTAATTAGTAGATTTCTGTTTTAAAATCTAAGAGTGATAATATATTGACGTTTCACGTACAAAACGCATGCCGTAATTGATAGTCTATTACTTAAACAATTACATCTGAGCTATTTGAACGCTTAAGCTGAAATTTATGAAGCTTTACGGATAGAAACATTGATATTTCATTAGATATTCTCAGACACATGACTTAAGAAAAGGAATTTTATGCCAACCTATAACAAGTACAACTTTGATGGAAAACAGCTAGGAAAATCAAGACTTGTCCTAGCTATCATGAAAAAGTTCGTAAGAGAAAATAACCCTAATTATGAACAGCTTAAGCAGAGCTTCTCTGAGATAGAAAAGGATAGAAGGTCACTGTTTATAACACCTCTTGAACTAGCAAAAAAGAAAGAAGGAAGTAAAGATACTAGGAAACGTTTTTTCGAAGCGGATGATGAAGCTCTAACGCTTTCTGATACTTCAAAAGTATATGTTAGTAATCAATGGAGTAAAGCGGGCACTGAAAAAGTTATTCGCTTTGTTAACTCTAAGTTTGATTACGGTATTTCTGATGTTATACAGCAACAATCTATCAATGACTTATATATTGATTACCTTAAAGATCCTGATAAAGAGTGGATTACTGCTTATCAACAATTTACTGAAGAAGTGAAAAACAATTTAGGTGTTGATGAAACTGACTTTGCCGCAAATTTTATAAATAAGCTATGGAAGCCTGAATCTAATGGAATTGCGAGTGCTAAACCAGGCACTTTAAGTAACGAAGAATATCAAAAATTGATAGACGATTTACCAAAGATCACAGCCTTAATTTTTAAGGAACCTAGCTCAAATACATTAAAGAAAGTTTATGAATGGGCTGATGAAGCTAAGAAAGAAGGAAAGTTTAAAACCATCAAGCGTGGTGTAATACACAGGGTTTTTGCAGCTGTTGACCCTAAAAAGTACAACACGATTTTGAATATTGATGGTTTAAGAGCTTTTACGAAATACTTAAATGATACTTTTGATCTTGGAATTAATGTTAGTTGGAATTGGGCTGAGTTAAATCAGGTTGTTACCGAAAAAATTAAAAGTAAGGTAGACGAACCTGAAAATGAGCTAGTTTTTAATACATTCATTTGGTGGCTTTTTGAAAGGCTAAAACAAGAAAGTGATGATGAAAGTTTATATATTGACGAAGATGAAAGGGATCTTTCAATGTCTACTGAACAAAACCAAGCAGAACAAAAAGCAGTAAACCTTATTTACTACGGCCCACCTGGTACTGGTAAAACTTATACCCTTCAAAAGCTTTTAAAAGAACAATATACAGAAACAGGAACTTCTGAAGAGCCTGAAGTTTGGCTTAATAATAAATTGAGTGAATTAAGTTGGTTTGAAATCATTACTCTTATTTTGCTTGACATAGATGAAGAAGTTTCAGTGACAGAAATTGTGAACCATGAGTATTTTACAAAGAAGTTAGCGCTAAATGGTAGAACTGCCAACATACGTCAGACAGCGTGGGCAGCCTTGCAAACTCATGCAATTCAAGATTCAAAAACTGTTAAGTATGCCAAGCGTATTGAACCACTAATTTTTGATAAAAATACAGATAGTAAGTGGACTATTGTTGATAAAGAACATGAATTAATTGTTGGTTTTAGAGAACAATTAAATGAGCTTAAGGCAGGCCCTCCTGTTGAGGACGAAATAAAGCGCTTTGAGTTTGTTACTTTTCACCAATCTTATGGATATGAGGAGTTTATTGAGGGTTTAAGGCCAGTTACTAACGACGATGGTGACATAAGTTACGTTGTAAAACCTGGTATTTTAAAGCGCTTATGTAAGCGTGCTGAAGCTGACCCTAGCCATCAATATGCGTTAGTAATTGATGAAATTAACAGAGGCAATATTAGTAAGATATTTGGTGAGTTGATAAGTCTTATTGAAATAGATAAACGTGCTGGTGAAAGGCACGAACTTACAGTTACTTTGCCTTACTCAAATTTACCTTTTTCGGTACCTAGCAATCTCGATATTATTGGCACAATGAATACGGCTGACCGTTCTTTAACTCATATAGATATAGCGTTAAGACGCCGGTTTGAGTTTAAAGAGCTGAGAACTGACTACTCCTTACTAAAGGATAATGTAGATGGTATTGATGTAAGAAAGTTGTTATTCACGATTAATAAACGTATAGAACTTTTATTAGATAGAGAGCACATTATTGGCCACGCTTTATTAATGAATGTAAGTAATTTGACAGGTCTTAAACAAGTCTTTATCGCTAACATCATGCCGCTACTGGAAGAATACTTTTTTGAAGATTGGGATAAAATTAAGCAAGTATTTAACGGTAACGGATTTGTTTCAGAGCTTAAAGATGCTCATACAACTTGGCTTGGTGACGCAAATGAGTATGCAGCAAAGTCTTACTTTGTAGATCCTAAAGCTTTTGACGAGATTGAGAACTATACAGCAGTTTATCAAAGTATTGATGGCAAAAATTTTGCCGCGCTTTTTTCTGGACAAGAGCAAAACTAAGGAAGGTTTATGCGTACATGGTCTGTTTATGAGTTTTCTCGCTTGTATAAAAGTAATATTACTAAATGTGAGGGTGATCATTTAAACCTAGAACACTCTCAATTTGAAGCGCTCAAACAGCTGTTAACTTGCAGTGAAGCAGACCACGATAAGTTATTTAGGTATGGCTTTGAAAAGCGACAAGAGGTATTAGTTTGCCAAAACTACGTGGGTGTAATTTGCTTACCTTGTGGCGACCAAATTGAAATATTGCCTAAAACGCATCGGAAAAGCATACATGCTGAGAGTGATGAAAGTATCAGCAGGAATCGCTCCAACCTCATAAAAATGTTAAAGGCAACACAGTATTTACCTGGTAAAGTTGCTGACAATGCATCGTTAGATATGGCTAAAATGCCGTTACTTGATGTATTCATACAATTGTTTTTGCAAGAGGTAAGCTTATTAATTAAGCGTGGTGTGGCAAGACAGTATGAAACGCACGAGAGCAATGAGCCTTTTATTAAAGGTAGAATACTAGCTAGCCAGCAAATCAGGCATAACTTAGTTAATAAACATCATCACTTTATAGCCTTTGATGAGTTGACAACTAATCGCCCTGAAAACCGATTAATTAAAAGTGCTTTGCTCTGGTCGCTTAAGCGCGTGACAGCAAAAACGCAACACCTTTGCAGGGAATTACTATTTCACTTTGAAGATGTAACAAGCTCAAAAGCTATATGGCAGGATTTAAATTCTTGGCAACGAGGCAGGCATTTGTCTCACTATGAAGCGATTAGACCATGGATCGAGATGATTTTTAAAGATCAAAGCCCTACATCGGTAAATGGTTCTAAAAGTATGTTGTCTATATTATTTCCTATGGAACGCGTGTTTGAAGATTACGTACCGCTCTGTTTGAAAAAGCAGTTTAAAGAAAAAGGATATGTAATTAACACACAAAATCGCAGTAAAAATTTAGTCAAATACGGGGCCAACAACGAAAAAGAACTTTTCCAATTAAGACCTGACTTACATATCAAGGCACCAGATAAATTAATTATTGGTGATACGAAGTGGAAGGTGATTGATGAAAACTTCCCGAACAAAAAGTATGGAATAAGTGAAAGTGACATATACCAGATGCTGGCTTATAACCAAACTTACCAAAAGGGTGAATCAGAACCCCCTGTGATTTGGCTTATTTACCCTATGACCCCACAGTTTTTAAGTCCGTTGCCTGATTTTATTTTTGATAACGGTCTTACACTCAAAGTACTACCTTTTGATATTGATAAGTCAGAGTTAGTTGACAACACGGCTGATAATTAATGGATTATATTTACTGAATAGTAAAGGTTGCTGAATTTAAGCTTAAAGTTTGGTCATATAACCTGCTTTTTTAGTTGTTTGTCATCATTTTTTTGCTTATCACAGCTGGTTTATATACTATCTCGGTACGACTAAAGTTTTGATTTATTTTAGTTGTGGATGGCTAAAGGGAACTAAAGATTTTATGGATAAAAGCCGAGCAATACTGCCATATCCCCACTATTGATTTTGTATCTCTTTATAATTTCGCCATTCTTGCGTGTTTTCTGCTTTGAGGTTTCAAAGTGGTTGTTAATTAAATTAAGAAGTACAAAAGATAAATCAGATGAATATACTAGAAAGTTTACTGCGCGGTTTTGATACAAACGTTGTTAGTGGTGTTGTTTTAATTTTAATGCTTTTTGTTTTTGGCTTAGGTTTGTTTTATACCAAAAAAGCTAAACAAATTGAGTTTGTTCAGTTTGTTCCAACACTATTAACAACTATGGGTATATTCGGTACTTTTTTAGGTATAGTTCTTGGTTTATTAGAATTTAACCAAAGTGACATAGAAGCCAGTATTCCGTTGTTGCTAGCTGGCTTGAAAACTGCATTTATTACAAGTCTAGCAGGTATATTTTTATCTTTAGTGTTTAAAACACTGTCTACGTTTTCGTTCTTAAAACCTAAAAAACTAGAAGAAAGTATTTCACACGCAACACCTGAGGCGATATTAGGTGCTATGCAAGCACAGGTTGCAGAAACAAAAGTTTTAAAAGAGGCGATTGTTGGTAATGAGGAGTCGACACTGTTTGGTCAATTAAAAATACTACGTGGTGATATTAATGACAATGCAAAAACATCGATAAAAATTGCCCAAGAACAAGCAGTAAAACAACAAGAGAACTTTGAGGCGTTTAGTGAAAAGCTATGGCTTAAACTACAAGACTTTGCAGATACTTTATCAAAGTCAGCTACAGAGCAAGTTATTGAAGCATTAAAACAGGTGATTAGTGATTTTAATAACAACTTAACAGAGCAGTTTGGTGATAACTTTAAACAATTAAATGAAGCGGTAATTAAACTAGTTGAATGGCAAGAAAACTATAAAGTTCAGCTTAAAGAAATGAGTGACCAATACGCTCATGGTGTTGCTTCTATTTCTGCTACTGAATCATCTGTTGCTCATATTAGTGAGCAAAGCCAAATAATTCCTCAATCAATGGGTGAACTAAAAGGTGTTATGGAAGTTAATCAGCATCAATTAGCTGAGCTCGAACGCCACCTAGAGGCCTTTAAAGATATGCGCGACAAAGCTGTTGAAGCCGTCCCGCAAATTCAAAAGCAAGTCGAAGCTACAGTAAACGATATATCGGCTGCTGTAACAACAGCGAGTGACCATTATAAAACCCTTCTTACGCAATCAGACGATTACATAAAAACTCATGTTCAGACATCTAATGATTTATTAGACAAGTTTGCTCATGAAACAGAGAAAGGCATTAATAGTGTTGGTGAGCGTTTGATTGAAAGCTCAGACAAGATTGGTAAAGAAATTCAAACTGCAGGTAATGAGTTTACAGATAATACAGCTCGAACCAACGAAAGCTTAAAGACAACATCTGATCATTTACAGTCGCAAACTGAAGTAATTAAGCAGCACTTACAAGATACGGTGACTGACTTAAATAACAATATGCGAGACATGATTGAAAAACTAGTCGATGATGCTAAAGATATTACTTCAACTATGAAGCAAGCTAATCAAAACCTTGTGACAGATACAGAGCAGGTGCGTGACACTGTAGTTAAGTCTGCAGAAAAACTTCAGCAACGCCTTAATGAAGTGATTGATGACGCTGCGACACAGCAAATTAATCAAGCTAAACGTACCTTTGATGCAATGGAGAATGAGGTTAAAAAGCAGGTTGGTATGACTGGTGAAGCCGTAGACTCACAACTAAAACTTATTGATACTGCGATGCAGCAAGAAATAAACCGTGTAATGAATGAAATGGGTAAGGCACTTGCACAGGTAAGCGGTAAATTTGTTGATGATTATATTAAGCTAACTAAAGCGATGAATGAAGTTGTAAGTCAGCGAGTAATGTAATGGAAAAGATATTTGGCTCTCAAAACAACTCACAAGATAGTGGTGATCATTGGTTAACTGTATCAGATTTGATGGCTGGTTTAATGGTTGTATTCTTGTTTATAGCTATTGTTTTTATGATGATAACTCAAAAAGAAAACGACAAGATTAAAGATGTTGCGGTTGCTTACCAACAGAACCAAGTTGCTATATATGAAGCTCTAGAAAGCGAATTTGAAAAAGACCTTGATAAGTGGGGAGCAACAATAGACAAAGAAACGTTAGCGTTCAACTTTCAATCTCCTGATGTTTTATTTGCTAATAATGAGACTAGACTAAGTGACGCATATAAAGAAATATTAAACGACTTTTTCCCTCGATATATCAACGTGCTTGCCCCGTTTAGAGACTCTTTAGATGAAATTCGTATTGAGGGTCATACTTCAAGTGTTGGTTTAAGAGGTTCTACAGAAGCGCAGGCATATTTTTACAATATGCGATTATCTCAGGGACGAACACGTTCTGTATTAGAGTATGGTTATGCTCTTATGCCTAATGAATCTGATTGGATTAAAGCTAATATCGCAGCAGTTGGTTTTTCATCTTCACGCTTGATTAAAGAGAATGGAGTAGAAGATGCTGCAAGGTCAAGGCGTGTATCTTTTAGGGCTATTACTAATGCTGATATTCAAATAAAACGGATACTGGAGGCGCAGTAATGAAGCTAACCGTTGACTTCAGTGCATTACATAGAGCTGTTGCACCCTTAGGGCAAGTGGTTACAGACTTTTCAATTGTCAGTGATGCTTCTGAACTCGAAAGCATTGGCAGCCATCTAAATCAAGGTATGATTTTAGGTAAAGATATACAGTTAGATGAAATTGATGGGTCAAATGGTGTATTAAACTATGATGGCCATCAAGTTATGCTTTACATACCTGATCAAGGCGATGACATTGAAGCTGTATTGTCTAATGGTAAATTAGGGCGGCGTATCCATGTCGCAGAGTGCTCTACTCTTGAGTTGATGCGAGAAACAGGTAGGTTTAAACGTTACGATGTAATTAATCGCGTTGATGGTTTCTTTCCTGTATTTGGCTCAAGCTACAGAGGAGGGCATAATACAGAGGGAGAGGCTGATTTAGGTGTATGTAAAAACTGCTTAAAAATTCTTAACTACAAGGGGTATTCTACCCAAAGTCAACAGGTTAAGAACCAAGTATTTAATAATTTTTCGTTCGAACAATTTTTCGAAGTTTATAGTTCCTACTTCAAAAGTTTGCCAGTAAACAGTAAAAAAAATACAGCTGATTATACCCCCGATTGGCCATCAATCTCAGCTAAGTTAAGAAGTGATTTAAATTACACGTGTGAGCAATGCGGCGTTGACCTTAAATCTGAGAAAAGACTTTTGCATACTCATCATATCAATGGAATTAAAGCTGATAATGAACGAGAAAATTTAAGGGTACTTTGTGCCGATTGTCATAAAAAACAACCACACCATGATCATATATATGTAAGTAACACAGATATTCTGAAAATTAACCAGTTAAGACGAGAGCAACATAAGTTTGATGTGTTTGATTACGACAACTTACGAAAATGTGCTGATTCAGCTTTGGATGGCCTTCTTCAAAAATGCCAGTCAACTAGGTTACCTGGTGCTGAGTTAGGGATTGTTATACAGGATAAAGAAGAATTTGTGTCAATCGATCTATGCTGGCCAAGACGTAAAGTAGCAGTACTTATTAATATGAATAATTCAAATATCTTAAGAAAACATGGTTGGAGTGTTTTCACAGCATTTGATGCCTTAAACAATTTTGAAAATTTTCAGAGGAAAATCAGATGATTGGTTCTAGTTTTAATACACAGTGTAAACTATTATTTTTAAGGTAATTTCTTTAAAAACAGTTTTTACTAAACATAGTCAAGGATGAAAATGAAGTCATTTCTAAATACAGTTGATATTTTACTTGGGCATTTTGCCTGTGGTTTTACAGTTGTTTTTCTATATATAGTTTTAAGCCTGATTGCAATTTCTAGCTTGCTGTTGATACCTTTTTCTTTCTTTGAGTATGATGCCGGTTTATCTGATTTAGACTTGGTAGAGTTAGGTCTTTTTATACTCTTAACAGCAGTGATTTGGCGTTTTTATAATCGCTGCATTAATTTGAAATGGTCAAAATGGGCAGCTATAAAACGCTTTGTGTTTGTTATCGCTTTTGCAGAGCTTTTGTATATGTTTTTTTATGCAATCTATTTGATTTTAGAGTTAGCAGAGCAAGGTGTACTGGGAGTTGAAATTCTAGATAGGCATGCTGATTTTGAGTCGTTTTTATCGATGTTGGTTATAATTGCGGCAATCTATGCAGGAACTCCACTGCCTCCTTTTTATCTAAAAAAGGACAAACAATCAAAAGAGAAAGCTGAAGACGCTTTTAGTGCAGGAACACCTGAAAAATCCGAATCAGCAAGCGTAGTGGGATAGATTAACAGGGAAGTTTTTAGTATGAGAAAATTAGTTCAAAGTGTAGTTATTACAAGCTGTTTGTTTATTTGTAATAACATAGTTGCAAAAGAGCAGCTATTTCAGCCAGAAGATACTGCCTTTTTACAGTCATCATGTAGAGAGGTGATTGAAATATTCAATAAAAAGCAAGAAACAGGTAAATACGCAGCTTTACATACTTCAATGTCTGAAGGGCCTTGTTGATCAAATGCAACTCTCTAACAAATTCACTTAACTTACTGATATTTAGGCAGACCAAGGGTGTTGATCTTATTTAGCGCCTTCACTTTGATCATCGCTTCAACCAGTTGGCGATTGTA
>NZ_JAKGBH010000089.1:0-7774 GCF_021532515.1 Pseudoalteromonas sp. PAST1
TACAATCGCCAACTGGTTGAAGCGATGATCAAAGTGAAGGCGCTAAATAAGATCAACACCCTTGGTCTGCCTAAATATCAGTAAGTTAAGTGAGTTTATTAGAGAGCTGCATTTGATCAACAAGGCCATTCAGAGTGTATATTGCATTGTATATGACAGGTTAACGTTAAAAGTTTTAGCAACAGCTGAAACACATAACGAGGCCAGTCAAATAGCAACTGAGATATTCAACAAAGACAAAGTATTCGCTGTTCCCGGTGAAATTAGGTTTTCAGATGAGAGTATTTCACATAGTAATATTCTTGGAATGAACCTTGTTAATTTTGAATTCTTTGTTGAAGCAAATATGAGTCATCCACTGATTAAATCAACTTTCACAGGCGAGCATTAGCTCCCTGTGAATTTCCTTACTGGTTATACCTATGCAGCTTGAAGCAGGATGCTTAGGTATAACCAATAAGGAGAAACCTATGTTTGAAGATTCCGCTTTTCATATTTTCGACAAATCAACATCAACACTTACATTATTCACGGGTGAGATAAAAAAGATTGATGTTAATCATTTAGACAAACCAGACTACCTATCAGCTGTAAAGCAAAAGGCCATTTCTAGTGGCTTAATTGGCGAAAGCGATTTTGTATGTGAATGGGATGTTTAACAGATAGTAGGGTAAACCTTACTCTCTGAATGGGCTTTATATATTAGAGTTTATTCAAAGGGTTACGGTGAATATTGCCGTTATTTTTGATTAAGTCGCGCGATATTTTCTTTATGTAATTATATCTACATCAGTTGTGATGATTTTATAACTTTATAGAAGGCTTATATATGCGTACTGCAAAAGATAATTCAGCAAGGCTTGGTGGTAGAGTCGCGAGTCTTGATATCAGAAATGGTCAAGATGGGTATTTTGGTACTGTGACAATTGCTTGTGATGACGGCTACTTTAAGAAGTCAAACGAACCTAACGGACAAAGTGAGTGGGTTGACAGAACTTACTTTTTTGATGTCAAAGTGGATAGTCGGTTTTTAAAGAATTTTAAACCAGCTATTGAAGTAGGGGACGAAGTAACTTTAAGAGGAAAACTTGTTCAAGAAAAGTGGATTGATAATGGTGGGCAAAACCGCTCTTCAACAAAGATTAAAGCTATCGAGCTAATTCAACATCTTAGAAAAGTTGAAGTGGAATGTTTAAAAGCCTCTGGCTTAATTGGCAATCAGAACCAACAAAATGGTCACCCACAACAAAATAGTTCTTCAAACTACCAAAGTGCGCCTCAGCATCATAGTCAACAGCAAAATAATGCACAAAACTATCAGCGCAGCCAGCAAGACCAGAGCGCACCAATACACTATCCGCAATCGTAGGGCGGTTTTGCTCCTAAACCTCAACCAGGAGGGTATGGCGGTAGTCAACAATAACAAGCTAGATAAGGTTTCCTAGCCTAGGAATTTGCATGACAAGGATGTTACTTTTGTTTTTTCTAATATTCATAATACCTTTTCGCTTCTCGCGAATAACTCTGCTATGGCAGTTAAAGTTGAATATTAGTTACGCACTCTCAACATCAAGTTGAAAAGCAAAAATCTATTTTGTGAGTGCACACCAAGCAACTTCGTTGCTTGTCTTAATCTCTGAGGGTTTAACCTTCACAGGTTAGTCCTTCAGCTTTTTAACTTGGAGGAGCTTATGAATAACAAGTCAATCGGCGCATATCTACGTCGTCGTGAGCGCAAATTAATTAAACGAGCAAAACGTAATAGATCTAACAAGTTAGCTATTCGCGCAAGCCGTTTATATCAAGAGTCAAACCGCGTTTTCCACGGTTAACTTCTAACTCAACCTATCTACCAACCCAGCAAGGGAATTTTCCCTTGCTGGGGATGTTCCCTTTAAAAATCTCTTTGGAGGAGAACATCATGGCTAGACCAAAAAAGGCCATAACCAAAGCTCAAATAAATGCAGAACTTGAAAGAAAGAAGCAGTTTAAACCGAAGCGAAAAACTGATCACTTTCTGTCAGTAAATGCAGAATATACGTGCCATTCGTTAGACGAAGATATCATAACAGCTCACCGAGTTGGTAAAGTTGCCCTTGGGCAGGATGTATTTTTTAGTTTAATGGATGATTGTTTGGATGCTGCAAGAGGTGAATATTACATTCATTGGTCAGACGAGAACATTAAGGCGTTATGGGAAAGTATTTTGTATCGTTCACTTGGTATGCTTCGATATGCTAAAGCGAATTCAGAGATACTAAACGACGAACTTGAATGGATTTGCTCTGCAAATTTTGATTATGTATGCCAGTCTCTAGATTTAGATGCTTGTTTAATTAGAATTGCAGTACCACAGATCTTACAACAGTATAATCAACTTAATGAAATACTTGTAACTAACAAATACGCTAAAGCTCTTTGTGAATACAAGCACTTCATCTTAAATGGTAGCAATTGCTCATCGTCTAACTCTCATCTTTATAGTGACTTAGAAGGGCCAGACATCCCTCCTTGGCATGATCTAAAGTTTTAGGAGTTGATAATGGAAATTTATCCTACTCATGAGTCTAATACTTGGATTCTACTTGATGATAATGTTACTGAGCGAAAACTGCTATTAGGTCAGAGTGATGAAGGCTATCACTTTGGTCATATTGATGGTTGGCCAGACTCAGTTGAAGTTTGGAATTCTACCAGTTATGCAACTGAGGAATTAGCAGCAGAGGCTCAAGTGAATTTTATGCTAGACCTTGCAGTTGAGGATGAAACAGAAGCAGCATTTGAATATTGTTCTGTTCTAGACTTACCAAACCTTCATCTTTATGAAAAAAGTTATATAGACTTTTTAGAAGTACCATTTTAAATATTAAGAAATCAAACCCATCAAGGGACACTACACCCTTGACGGGATAAGTGTCCCTCAAAAATCTATTTGGAGGAGCCACAATATGAATACTCAAGCACAATCAAACGTATCTACAATTAAACCTGCAACTAAAATTGATTATAACGAAATGATAGAAGTTGATGCTCATGAGCGTTTTCCTGAAATCTTCGACCCTAATCAATACAAGATTAAAATTCGTAAACACCGCCACCCAAATTGTCAAAAAGCTGACATGCATTATACGCCTGATGAAGCAACTCTTCGTAAAGCGTTAGCATGGTGGCTTGCGCCCGCTCAACCGAAGCCTCTTGGCTTGGTGGGTGAAACAGGTACAGGTAAAACGGAGTTATTACTATTCATTGCAGATCGCTTTAATGAGCCTGTTTTTATTGAAAAAGTAACCGTAGCCATGAGTGGTGAGCGTTTAGAGGGTGGTTATGAATTAATTGTTGATGGAAAAGGTCATAATGTCACTCGCAAGCGATACAGCCAAGCTGCATGCGGATACAAATACGGTGGTTTAGTTATCTTAGATGAAGTGGATAAAGCTAATGAAGATTTATCAACATCGCTTCATTTGTTTGTTGAAGGCAAGCCTTGGACACTTAGTGTTTTCGGTGAAACCATAAACAAACATGCTAGCTGTCGAATAGCTGCTACAGCAAATACTACCGGTGGTGGGGATAGTGATAGGTATATTACTTCACAGCGTTTAGACCAAGCATTACGTTCGCGTTTTGGTTGGTTAAAAACTAAATATCCAAGCAAAGCAGTTGAGTTGGAAATTTTGGAAAAGAATTTTCCGAAACTAACATTGTCGATTCGCAAGCTTATGGTACAAACAGCTGACTCTTTAAGAACAGCTGCATTAGGTAAAGATCACGATGGCAACATCGATAATGGATTAGGGTGTGTTTTTTCAACACGAACTTTAGTCCACTGGGGTTTTTACATGATGACATTTGGTGCCAATCGTTCTCCATATGAGTCATTTGAATTTTCGTTTTTAGGTTCCATTGATAATGATGAAATTGAAGAGGTTAATTCTGTTGTTCAACGAGTATGGGGTGATGATATTAAAAAACCACTTGGCGAGTTAATTCAAAAAAAGTAACCATCTCAAACACTAACACATCCTCTGACTCGGCTAACTTAAAAGTTGAGAGAGGGGACACAGTGTTTGAGTGCTTTGAAGTTGAAAATGGTCGTTTTATTGGTTTTAGCTACCAACCATCAAATGGTAAATACCTCCGCATTGAAGGGGGGAAAGGCCCACTTAAAATTGACAATGTAAGAGACATTAAAGCAATGAGTATGTCTGAGTTAATTCAGGCAACCGATAAGATTGATTACATTAGGAACGGCAATCCTTATTTTCTTATTCATTCGGATGAGAAAATGAAGAGCTGTGACTTTGTAAACTGTCGAGCTCAAGTTATGTTCAATGCTCAAGGTAATCTGAAATGCAATAACCCGTTTGATGTTTATCATCATGCCGGTGAAGGTAAATTTTGGGCTGTAACATCATTCCAAAATACGACATATGTGTTGTTCAAAAATGATAATACTGAATGGAAATGGGTTTTTATGTCTGTAAACGGTGAGAGAAATGCTCTTGCCAAAAATAAAGAACAAAGAGGTTATTCACTTATTGGAATAGGCCACTTTAATCAAAATACATGGGATATTGAAGTGATGTAACAAATCGCAGGTCCTATTAATCAACCAACCCTTTGGGGAGTACTTTCCCCAACAGGGAAGTCTCCCCTTTTTTTATCAAATTGGAGGAGACAACATGTCTTTATCAAACGAAGCAATCGCAAACGGCAAAGAGTTAGCAGAACAAAACACTTCACTTAAAAATGGAGCATGTTTGTTAGGCTGGCAATTAAGATCGCCATGTGGTGAATCAACTTTACCGAACGCAAAGATAGAACTAGATGGTCAGAAAGTATCATCTAATCAAATCAAGGGGAGTAAATTACAGTGGTTTCCTAGAAGCAAGCTGAAGCTTACAACGAAGTACAACAACCGGCTTACACGAACTTTTAATAGTTATGGTGTTAAGTATGGAGACTTTACGGTTGTCCCAACGACCAGGTTAGATGAGCTTAAGTCAGAGCTTGATGGAATAAAGCGTGATTGGCAAGATGAAGTATCAGTATTAATTGCTGAATATGATATTTCAGTTAATCAACATATGGCTGAAAATTCAGATATCGCTGCACTGATCTATAAATACGCTTTATCTCAGGTTGAGTTCCAATCAAAATTCAAACTGTCGTTTACAAAGCCTTTGGCTATGAAAGCGCTTTTTGATGATGATGAAGACGATATCAAAAACGATGTTGCAGAAACTCTTTGGCAAGAAATCGCTAAAGAAGCAGGCAGTGTATATAAAACAAACTGGTTTAAAGACAAAACGCCAGTTAATCGCGTAAGCCAAAAAGTACGTTCACCATTTAGAAGAATGATGAATAAACTTATTGATTTATCATTTGTAGATAATGGTATTGAAAACGTGGTTAGTACAATACAGGAGGTTTTAAATAACTTACCTTCTAGTGGCTACATTGAAGGTCATTCATTTTCAGAGTTAACCAACTGGTTACTCGTAATGAGTAATGAAGACACACTTCGCCTTCATGCTGAAGGAAAACCTCAATATAGTGCAACACCAGAGCCGGAAGTAATTACACATGAGGATACCGACGTAGCGAGCCTTTTCGTTTCAGGTAAATCTAGTGAAACTGCTTCTGAGAGTTCAATCATTTTAGAAACAGCTGATCAAGAAAATTCATTTGAATTTGACCTAGCGCCTAAAGAAGAAACCGTTTTTTTCGAGCCCGCTGAGCGTAACAACTCTTTAGGTGATTTTGGATTTAATTGGTAACAAATTAAGGAAGCAATCTAGCTTCCTTTAATTCTAAACCCACAGGGGATACTCACCCCTTGTGGGTGTATCCCCCTCTTAAACATTTCTGGAGGAGATGCAAATGAATAAATCAAAACTATTAAAACGATTTAGAATGCTTTCAAGAGTAATGAGTAACCGTGGTGACATTACGATTAACTTAACTGGTAACAGATGCTATACAGATTACAACAGCATTACTTTACCCGTAGGTGATCTTGAAAACCCCGATTATCTCGAACTTTTGGAAGGCGCTATTGATCATGAAGTAGGCCATCTACGATGGACCGATAGAACATGGACAGCTAAGTCGTATGAAAAAGGGGTATTTTTCAATGCTATTAGAAATGGCATTGAGGATATTCGTATGGAAAGAATGGTTTGTCTGGAGTGGCCGGGCGCCATCTTAAATTTATCTAAGATGGTTACTCAAGGTATTAAAAAGGGATGGTTCAGTAAACCAACTGATAGCTTCCCACCTTCATTACTGCTGCAAGCTGTAGTTGTATATTATGGTCGATATAAAATTAACAACCAAGTACAACTAAAGGAGTTCTGTGAAATTGCATTAGCTTTATTAACTGATTGTATTGGCCAAAAACCAGTACAAGATTTAATTTTGTTATTGGATACGATACCAACGCTTCAATCTAACCAACATAGTTATGAACTTACAGAACAGATCATTCAATTACTTAAAAAAATAGAGTTTGAACCGGGCGATAGCCAAGGTCAAAACTCAAATGTTAGCCAGCAAGTTATTAATTTTGTAAATGAATGCCTAAATGCCGATGAAAGTCAGCTCATGGCAGATTTGCATGAACAAGTTAATAACGAGCTAGAGAAAATGGCTGATGAAGTAAGATCAAGTAATGATATGGAGCAACTAATTGACTTCAATGCTCCTTTAATATCAAAAAATGATCGTGGCACAGTTGGTACTGCAGAGCTAAACCTAGCTAAGAGACTTTCAACACCTATAAGTCGAGAACTCCATAAAATAATTTATGAGTTAGACCGAAAAAGTGTGAATTTTTCTAAGCAAGGTAGAACTGTTGAGGCAAATAGACTTGCTGGAGTAAAAGCTGGTAATTTTAATGTTTTTAAATCAGAAAGAATTACTAAAGCTCCAACAATGGCGATATCAGTTCTCGTAGACAGGTCTAGTTCAATGAGTGCTGATGATATGAATGGTGTTAATACTTCTGCGCTTGCAATTAACTTAGCAATAGATAAGTTGAAAGGCGTAAATAGTGAATGCATATATTTCAGTGCCGGTTACCTATATGAAGCAAAGTGTTTTAAATCAACAACTACAGCCGTTAAAGATAACTTTAGAGTCAGTAGTAGAGGCGGAACACATACAGGGTTAAGTCTTTATTCTGTAATTCGTAGGCTGTCACTTCGTGTCGAGCAAAAGAAAGTTGTTTTTATCATTACTGATGGTCAAGCAAGCGATCTAAAGTATTTAGAAAAGTCGATTGAAATGTCGGAACTTCTAGGTATTCAAATTGTATGCATTGGTATAAATACAGGAATGCTTTATGGCTTTGAGAATCAGGAATTACTCAACATTCAAACCGTTGAAGAGTTACCCTCGATTCTAAAACAAGTAATTAAAAATAAATTAATTGCTTAACCAAGTAATGCGCCCTTTTGGACGCATTTTAAAGCAAACACAATGTTTTAAAATGCGGCTATAAGCTGAACAATCATTATGTGAATCATTATGTTAACAATCATTATGTGAATAAGTCTTAACTTGATCTGCCAGATTTGATTTATAGAGTTGAATTAAAACTGACAGTGAATAGCCAATAAAGGCCTCTGGCAAACTCATTTTGACTGGCAACTAACAAAACTAAACGGACGCTGACAGCTACTTCTAAGTAGCTAGTATTCACCTTCAACTCTAATTTAAATAGCTAAGCTGATTCCAGTTCATAACACTGCTGTTTAAGCCAACGACCTAA
>NZ_JAKGBH010000090.1:0-7582 GCF_021532515.1 Pseudoalteromonas sp. PAST1
CTTGAAACATCGTTCAGGTGGCGGCATCGATTCCTAGCGCTACCATCAGCACTGAAGGCGAGCAAACTAGAAGGTATTATCGAGGCTGACGAAACACTTTTTCCCTACTCAGAGAAAGGCTCAAAACGGATGACTCGTCAGCCCCGCAAAAGAGGGATGAAAGCGAAAAAACGAGGGCGTTCAAAAGATGACTGGGTGCCCGTTTTAACGGTCAGAGACAGAGCCAAGAATACGTATGAGGCCGTTGTGCCAAGTGTTACATCGGCAACTCTGCATAAGGAGCTAGCAGGAAAATTAGAGAAAGACAGTGTGTTATGTAGTGATGGATATAAGCCCTACATAGCTCTTTCTGAGAAAAATGATTTAATACACAAGCGCTTAGACGTGGCGGGAGGTGTTAAGGTGATAGATAAAGTCTTTCATATTCAAAATGTTAACGCCTATCACAGTCGTCTGAAAGCGTGGATAAAACGGTTTCACGGAGTAGCCACAAAATACCTAGAACATTACCTTGGTTGGTTCAGGTTTATGGATAACCCAGAAAACCTTAACGGAAACAGGCTCTTTTCGATTCAACAACAGTTAATCAGAACATAGCCTTTATCTATATGTGCCAGTATTTTCTGAATAACGTGTATATCTATAATACAAGCGATGATGCTTACATTGTGGTTCTCGCATTTTTCGCATTCGGTAATGTCTATATTGAATACCCGCTTTAACCGCTGTGCCCATGACATAGCCCTTGCATGGTAAGGTTTATCTGATTGCCCATCTTTTTGATTGACAATTTTCGGGCTGTTTTTGCCTCTCTGTGACGCAGTAATTTGTGCTCTTAGATTGCTGTTGGGAGCAAATACCCCATAAAATCGGGTGAGATTTAGTCTTGGCGGTGGAATGAGGGCCACTAGTTTGCCAATAAAGTCGAGCGGTTCAAAGAATACATGTGTTGTGCCGTCTCGATAGGGTGTTTTTAATTCATAGCGCACTTTTCCATGGTCAGTCATACTTAAACGCTGTTCACTAATCGCTGGGCGGCTGATGTAGCGACATAGTCTTTCTAACTTCTCTGGCTCATCGGCATTAGCGAAGACCCCTGCGTGTAAGGAAAAACCTGAGGTATTGGCTAACTGACCATATTCGCCTTCATTGCTGGCAGGGAGTGTCTGTAGTGTAAACACCTTTTGACCTTGTTGTGGTCCCATGGCAATCCGATAGCTGACGGAGGCCCCTTGCAACTGCAATAGACTATCTTCATCATCAATAGGTAAGTTAAGAAAACTGTTTTCTATGTCGCGCTCCACTAACCCCACTTTCTCCAAATAGTTGGCAATTCGATAGCTAATGGTGTGAACTAGCTCCACCATGTCGCTATGGGACGGCGCTTTGATGCGGGTAAAAGTCGTACCACCCCATGGATTTTCACTTATTGCACCTTCTAAGAACAACATGTGGAAATGGATGTTTAGATTGAGGGCGCTACCAAATCGCTGAATAAGGGTAACAGCCCCAGTTTTCGATTGTTTGTTGGTAAAGCCGGCCTTGTTCACAATGTGCGTGGAAATGGCGCGGTGAATGATTTGCATCACTTTGCTCAATTCACTTGGGTTTCTTGCTAGCAGTAATCGAAGTGGAATAGGTAAGCTTAAGACCCACTGACGAATTGGATAACCAAGTAATACGTCATCTACAAGTAGCGCTGCACTTTCTGCCATTCTTCTGGCTCCGCAGCTAGGACAGAAACCTCTGCGTTTACAGCTAAAAGCGACTAACTTTTCATGCTTGCAGTCATTACACACCACGCGTAAAAAGCCGTGCTCTAGTCGTCCACAACGCAAGAAATCATCAAACTCACGCTCAACATAATTGGGTAAATACTTGCCTTGGTCGGCTAGGTTTGCGGTAAAGTCTGGGTAGTAACGTTCAACCAATTGATAGAGTAGCGTTGTTTCTGGTCGATGGCGCTTGTATGTTTCACTTTGTTGTAATGCCAACACACTCCTTCATCCCTGAATTGTGTACCGACAAGTGTGGCAAAAAAAGACCTAACTTACGACTGGTTGAATGTCCGGTTTGGATGTTTTTTGTCAGTCAACTAAAACCGCAAACAACTCATTAAATGTCGAATTTTCACTCACTTCTCAGTGCCCAGAAGCGAATCATGCAGACGCTGGAACATCACTCTGATGGCAGACAGAACACAACCATCACTTGGACAAGCCTCTGCGGACACTGCGGTAGCGGAGCGTGCAACATTTACATAATGCCATGTCCCAGTATGCTTATATTTAGCCTGTTTGCGCACGGTATCTGGCCAGCCACATAACTGGGGGAAGGTTTTCGCTTTAGCACCGTACCTAGGTGTTGCTTTCGCCACCAACGCATCAATACTAAAACGCACAGGGTCACTCACTTGCTGGTAAGCCAGATCGCAAATTTTCGCATGCGTAGAATAATTAAAGGCATGCACTGGCCAACTGACCATCAACACCAAAAGGAAAGCGAGGCGAGACACTAGAACCACCTAATCATTATTATAAGTGGATCTCATTCTGATACAGACACCAAGTCTTGTGAAGCCATCAACGTGATAAATCACAGAATATTGACCTGCCATTTTTAACGCTCGGCGCTTAACAACGCCAGTCAGATTTTAAGCCACGCTGGACGAGTTAAAAATTCACGCTGTGCCGCAAGCACTTCGTCCTTATGCTCCTTGGTAATGTAGGGGCGCTCCAATGAGAAAACCTGATAAATACCACTTAGCAGCATTTCTTGGGAAATATCCTGAGTATCACCGGCCATTAAGTTGCAATGCAAAAAAGAAAACCAAGATGTCACAACAATCCAAATATTAAGCGCTAGATCTTCAGCCTCTTCCTGACTGATACGAAGTACTCCGGCCTCATTAAGTGCAAGCAAAATACGATAGATCTGTGCCAAGCAATGTTGAAAGAAGTCTCGATAACGACGGTGCAATGATGGGTCTGCACTGAGCAATGATTCCATGTCTCTGTGCATAAATCGGTATTCCCACAGTCCCTTAAACGTCTCCATTAAGTACCTCAGCTTATCGGACGTAGAAATCCCGCGCTCTTCAGGCAGCTGAAGTACTGTCATTACTCGATTTTCGTAGTGAGTAAACAGCTCAAAAATAATCGCCTGCTTATTTTTGAAGTGGTAATACAGATTACCCGGCGAAATTCCCAAGTGTGCGGCGATGTGATTAGTAGTGACATTGCGCTCTCCTTGGTCATTAAAGAGGACCAAACTGGCTTCAATTATTCGATCTCTCGTGCCCATACGACGAATAACTCCAAGATAATTCAGACGGCATGTTTGCGATATAACCTACTTCACAACCAACAAAACCATACACATAGTACGCTAACGTGCCGCATTTTACGTCAAATCCAATGCTTTTACGGTCTTTCTAGGCATCACCTATTGACGTTTTAGAGTAATAAATCTAATAATGCAAATACGATTGTCCTACAACACCCGGCTAGCACCAAACTAACCAGAACACAGGCCAGACAACAGGAGCTCAATATGGTTGCCACAGTGACACAACTGCATTCACCAGCGCAGGAGATTGAACGCCTTCAATCCTTATTCGCGAAGCAGAAAGCGGCTTTTAGGCACACCCCTATGCCAACGGCTAAGGCCCGTATTGAACAACTAAACAAGCTAAAAGCAGCGGTTATACGACACCAAGACTCCATTGCTAGTGCAGTCAATGAAGATTTTAGCTGCCGCGCCAAAGATGAAACCCTGATCGCTGAAATCATGATCACGGTACAATCACTAAATTACATGATCAAAAACGTGCGTAAATGGATGCGTCCGTCACGCCGTCATGTAAGTGCATTATTTGCTCCGTCATTTAACCAAGTGGTTTACCAACCACTCGGCGTTGTCGGCATTATGGTGCCTTGGAATTACCCAATCCAACTGGCCATCGTACCGCTCGCCACCGCGATTGCCTCGGGCAACCGAGCCATGATCAAGATGTCGGAATTTACCCCAGCCGCCAACGCGGTAATCAAAGATCTGCTGGCCGAAGTTTTTGACGAAGAGCATGTCGCCGTAATTGAAGGCGAAGTTGAAGTCTCCACCGTCTTTTCTGAAACCCCTTGGGATCATTTAATATTTACTGGCTCCACCGCTGTGGGTAAGCACGTCATGGCTGCCGCCGCGAAAAACCTAACCCCGGTGACGCTAGAGCTCGGCGGAAAATCTCCCGCGATTATTGCCCCAGGTGCCAATATGGATGACGCGGTTGAGCGCATCTGCTTTGGTAAAGCTGTCAACGCCGGGCAAACCTGCATAGCACCCGATTATATTTTGCTCCCAAAAGGCAAAGAGAAAGAGTTTATTGCCAAGTACAATCAAACCTTTGCACGCTTGTACCCAACACTTCGTGACAACGATAATTACACCGCCATCATAAATGACCGCCAATATGAACGGCTCGTTACTTGGCTCAAAGATGCAGAAGATAAGGGCGCAAGCATTACTCAAATTAACCCGGCGGACGAAAACTTCTCCGGAACGCGCAAAATGCCGCTGCATATTGTCGAGAACGGAACCGACAACATGACCATAATGCAGGAAGAGCTATTTGGTCCCATTTTGCCGATCGTGCCATATGAGTCATTCGACGCCGCGCTTAAGTACATTAATGACCGCGAGCGCCCCCTCGCATTGTATTTATTCAGTTATAATCGTGATCTAGAGCAACAAGTGCTTGAACAAACCCATGCAGGCGGCGTATCAGTCAATGATACTCTCATGCACATTGCTCAAGACGATATGCCATTTGGTGGCGTTGGCCCGTCTGGTATGGGCCACTACCATGGTAAAGAAGGCTTTGTATCGTTATCCAAAGCCAAAGGTGTGCATCGGAAAGGCCGCTTCAATAGTGGACGTTTTATTTATCCACCCTATGGCACCGGCATACAAAAATTGATTTACAAATTTTTTATCCGTTAAATGCGATAATGAGTGTACTTGCCGTAAATTTAAAAGCGCGGACGGCCAAATACAAAGGCACACCACAGAAACTCTAAGTGCTATCGGTTTAACATTTATAAGGCATTTTAAAGACATGAAATGCCGTAGACATGATTCTTGGTGAATCTTTCATCCTTGAGGACAACAAACAGATGAAATTTGATTACATTATCGTTGGCGCGGGAGCAGCTGGTTGTGTATTAGCCAATCGCCTCTCAGAAGACCCCAACAATAAAGTGTGCCTTATCGAAGCAGGCCCAGCCGACAACAGTATTTTTATTAAAGTACCCGCTGGTATCATTTTCATGATGCGCTCGCTCACTCGCAACTGGCGTTACTGGACAGAACCGCAAAAAGCACTCAATAACCGCAAAGTGTTTATCCCTCGCGGCCGAACCTTAGGTGGCTCTTCCGCGGTGAATGCAATGTGCTACACGCGCGGGCATAAGTGGGACTTCGATCACTGGGAATCCTTAGGCAACAAAGGTTGGGGCTACGACGACGTACTGCCAATTTTTAAACGCAGCGAACACTACGAACCGGGCGCAAATGAATTTCATGGCGTCGGCGGCCCAATCAACATCGCTGATTTACAATCGCCTTTAGAAGTCAGTAAAGCCTTTGTCGATGCCGGTGTTGAAGCAGGCTATCCAGCGACTGACGATCTAAATACAGATAAACCTGAAGGTGTCAGTTTATTCAAAGTGTTCCAGAAAAATGGCGAACGCTTTGGCGCTGCACGTGGCTACCTTCACCCGGTAATGAGTCGTCCAAATCTCACCGTAATGACTGGCGTCACCGTCAACAAAGTTCTGTTTGACGGTAAGCGAGCGACCGGCGTTGAAATTCTACAAAAACGCAAAAAAGTAACGCTAGAAGGTGCCGAGATTATTTTATCCGGTGGTGCCATTAACTCACCGAAGCTGCTGAAACTGTCCGGCGTTGGCCCCAAAGACGAACTTGAAAAGCACGGTATCCCTCTCGTACATGAATTACCTGGCGTCGGCGAAAACTTACAAGACCATCCGGACATCTTGGTGGTTCAAAAAAGTAAGCGTTCAGACACGATTGCCATCACACCTGGAGTGTTGTTCCTGAAAGGGCCCGTCGCTTTATACAATTATATTTTCAAAAGAACCGACCTCCTGACATCAAACGTTGCAGAGTCAGGCGGTTTTATTAAGTCACGTCCTGAGGAAGAAATTCCTGACATTCAATTCCATATGAGTAGCGTGCGCTTAGATAACCACGGTCTGAATTTATCCTTTACCTTTGGCTACGGTTATTCGGGTCACGCTTGTGTGTTGCGCCCAAAAAGCCGAGGCACTCTTAAACTAAAAGATGCTAACCCAAACAGTCACCCACTGATTGATCCTAATTTATTGGATCACCCTGATGACTTTGAAGGCATGGTGCGAGGTGTTAAAGCCGTGCGTAACATCTTTGCGCAAAAAGCATTCGATTCATGGCGCGGCGATGAAATATTTCCGGGTAACCACGTGCAAAGTGATGAAGAAATTCGCGAATTTATTCGTCAAAAAGCAGACAACATTTATCACCCTGTTGGCACCTGTAAAATGGGACACGACGACATGGCGGTAGTGGATGACACACTCAAAGTACATGGTATGGAAGGGTTGCGAGTGGTCGACTCCTCTATCATGCCAACCTTGGTAGGTGGTAACACGACAGCGCCGACCATTATGATTGCCGAAAAAGCCTCTGATATGATCTTGGGCTGATTACCCAACGTATGACATATAGTACGGCGTAGCGGCCTATTTAGGCCGCTACCTTTTTTAACGACAAACTTAGATCAAACTTCGAATTACCTCAACGGCGATAGGCACCGAAATTACTTTCAGCCCGACCGTTTACCTGTCATACCTCTCCCCCACTGTAAAACACCAGCATAAACCCACTACTGGCACCTCACGACAACCTGTAACAAACCTTTCGCTATTTCCTGTTACTATCAAGACCCTGTTATCTTGAAAACAATGCGTTACCCTAAAAACAATGCGCTACCTTAAAAACAGTGAATGACCACAAATACAGTGATACGCAGGTATTATAATGAAGCACTGCATACTACTCATTTTCACATTGGCATGTATAAGCGGCTGTACTGGCGTGCGCTTTAATGAACGTGAACGCTTAGCCGAACGAGTATAAGACGGATTAAAGCTATTTTCTACCCCCTATGACAGTTGTCTTTTTGACTAGATTGGTTTGTTGAATTATCGAATTGTGGGAGTATTTTAAGGCGTGTTAGTTTGCAATGTCTTGCGACGATAGGCCTTTGGTGCAGGAAATGGGGGGTGAAGCGCGAATAGCCCCACCATTTACTAGCGTTTTTCTTTACTCTTGCAGCAGTAAATGGAGCCTACGCCCCAAAATTGAAGTCACGTTGAATAGTGAAATCGTTTGTGTATTGTTCATCAGGTGGTGCACGCAAATGTGGCAATAGCTTTGTTTGTTTAGAAGTTGGGTGCTTTTTATCTATATGTGCCAGTATTTTCTGAATAACGTGTATATCTATAATACAAGCGATGATGCTTACATT